>JACADX010000175.1 GCA_013389125.1 Parvularculaceae bacterium
ATCGATCTCGTGCTTCTCGATGTCGGGCTTCCCGATATCGACGGGCGCGAGGCCTGCCAGGTGATGAGGAAGAACGGTTTTAAATCGCCGATCATCATGCTGACGGGCGCCGACACCGATGCCGACGAAGTTCTAGGGCTCAATTCCGGCGCCAACGATTATGTGACGAAACCGTTCAAGTTCGCGGTCCTTCTCGCGCGCATCCGCGCGCATCTGCGCAGCCACGAGCAGAACGAGGACGCGGTGTTCAAGATCGGTCCTTACGAGTTCCGTCCGTCGGTGAAGATGCTCGTCACGGCGGCCGACAAGAAGATCCGGCTTACCGAAAAAGAGGCGTCGATCCTAAAATTCCTCTATCGCGCCGGCGGCAAGGCGGTGACGCGCGACGTCCTTCTCGACGAGGTCTGGGGCTATAATTCAGGCGTGACGACGCACACGCTTGAAACGCATGTCTATCGCCTGCGCCAGAAGATCGAGCCGGACCCGAGCGCGGCGTCGATCCTGCTCACCGAATCCGGCGGCTATCGCCTCGCGACCTGACGCGGCGGCCGTCGGCGCCCGACGATCCGGGGGTCGCGCGATCAGGCGGGAACGTAGGAAAGCCGGATCACGTCGGCCCCGATCCGGTCGCACGCCAAGAGGCGGAGCGGCGGAGAGGGCCCGGCGAAGAACGGCTTGCCGCGGCCAAGCGCTCGCGGATGAAAATAGAGCCGATACTCGTCGATAAGAAGGAGGTCCGAGAGGCGCTGCGCGAGTTCAGGCCCGGAAACGGAAATCTCTCCCGTCCGCTCCGCCTTCAGCGCGCGGATCGTCGCCACGATGTCGCCCGCGACAAGCGCGGCGTTGGGGCCGACCGAGGTCAGCGAGCGTGAGACGACCCATTTCGGCAGGCGCCGCCAGGCGGTCGCGAATTCGCAAAGCTCGGCGCTCCACGAAGGGTCGTCTTCGTCCCAATACCGCATGACTTCGTACATGCGGCGGCCATAGACGCTGCCGGAAAGGCCGCGGACGTGTTCAATCCAGTGATGAAAGAGCGCGGCGTCGGGCGCGAAAGCCTCATGGTCGACGTAGCCGTCGAGCGACACATTCATTCCGAAGACAAGTTTCGCCATGCCGGAAATCTCCGCTGACGTCATTCGGCAAGGGAGGGCGCATCGAGCCGAAAGCGGTAAAGGCCGTCCTCGCCCGCGACAAGAGGGCCTCGCCCGGCGCCAAGGTCGGCTGCGGGATCTTGCGGGCGGCTCACGGCGATCGAGGCCGGTATGGCCGGCCCTACCGAAGTATGCCCTTGTAGGAGACCTCGCCGTCGGCCTTCGGCGGGACGGGGCCTTGAAGCGTCCAGCGGATATGGGTGATTTCATCGCCGCGGGCGGGCCGCGCCGCGCCGCCCTCGACGACGGTGAGGCGGCCGCGCGCGACATAGGTCTTGCCGCCGTCGGCGGAGAAGGTGACGTTCGCGTCATCGCCCGAGACCGACCCCTCGACATAGGCGACTTCCTTCGGCACCGGCATCACGAGCACGATGTCCGAGGCGGCTTCAGCGGAGTCGTTTTGATATTTAATCGAGTAGACGACGGTTTCGCCCGGCGCGACCTTGTCCGCCGGCAGACGTTTGATCGTTTCGTCGCCGTTCGCCGCGCGCACGATCACTTCCTTCTCGACGATCTGCTTCGCCGTCATCGCGGCCGAAGCCGGCGCGGCGGCGAGCAAAGCGAGCGCTGAAGCGGCGAACGCGAGCGGGGTTTTCATTGACGGATTCCTCGTTCTCTCGACAGGCTGCCTAGCGCTCTCTCGGTAAACGCCGGCTTAACGGCGCGATCACAAGTCGGGCGCGCCCCGACGGTGCGTTGACGCCCGGCGCGTTGACGCCACGTCAGGAATGGTGAATGCGCCGTTAAGTAAAATAGGCGTTAATTCAACTGCAAGTTGTATAGATACTAAGTATATTTCAAGTCAACTTTATCAAAATCTTTACATGACTCCGGCAATTCTTCGCCGAGCTGGTGTCTAGGGGACTGCGTATGAATTGCTATCTGCGCCGCGCGCGAAACGCGGCGATCGCCTCGGCTGCGGGGCTCGTCGCGCTCGGCTCAGCGGGTGCCGCCAACGCCGCCGGCACGGCGGCGGGAACGTCGGTTTCGAACAGCTTCACGCTCGACTACCAGGTCGGCGGCGTACCGCAGGCGCAGATCGACACGTCGGGTTCGCCGACGACGTTCACGGTCGACCGCAAGATCGACCTCACCGTGTCGACGGCGGTCAACGCGACGGTCGCGCCCGGGGAGACCGGGGCCGAGCTTGTCTATGGCGTCGTCAACAACGGCAACGACAACACGGCCTGGCACCTCTCGATCAAGGATGTCGGCGCCGACAGCTTCGACATCGGGACCTACACGGCGCGCTATTATGCGGACGCCGGCGGCGACGGCGTCTTCACGCCGGGCGTCGACGACGCGGGCGCAGGGACGGCCTATACGCTCGGCGCCGGCGTCACCGGCGACGTCGCGCCGGACGCGACGATCTGGGTGATCCTCTCCGGCGACGTCCCGGGGACGGTCGTCAACGGCGACGATGACGACGTCATCCTCATCGCCAATTCCTTCTATCCGACCGCCTCGCTCGACGCGGCCAACACCAACGCCGCCGGGACGGAAGCGACGCAAGCCGGCGCCAACGCCATGAACGGCGAGTCCGACAGCGTCCTCGCCGACGGAACCGGCACGGCGGGCGCGCCCGAAGACGTCGCCAATGACGGCGCGCACTCCGCGACCGCGACCTACACGGTCTCGGCGGCGTCCTTGAGCGCCTCGAAAACCGTCGCCGTCGTCGCCACCAATCCGACGGACTGCGCGACCGACGCGATCGCCGGCGGCTTTGCAACGCCCGGCGCCTGCATGGAGTACGTCATCTCGGCGGCCAACGCGGCGGGCGGCGCGGCGGCCACCAATATCGACATCAACGACGTCCTGCCGGACGAGGTGCAGTTCGTCTCGGCGGTCCAGGCGAGCTTTTCCGTCGCCGGCACGCTGACGACGCCGGCGGTCGGCTGCACGACGGGCTGCACGGTTTCCTTGACGAACGCGACCTTGAACGCGGGCGTCACGGGCACGGTCACGATAAGGGCGCTCGTCCGCTGACGGACGAGCGATCCGGGCTTTTCTCTTGCCGCTGCGTCGGGAAACCCGGCGCAGCGGCATCGTCGCACTAAAGGGGCGACTGATTTGACGGGCTGAGAGCTCCGCGTTGAGTGGTTAAAAGGGGCGATATAGGGGGTTTTTCGCGGCTTTTGGCCGCGCTCGCCGCGCTCGCTGCGGCCGCCTCCGGCCGCGCCGACGCCGCCCAGCTCGGCGCAAGGGTCGATAACGTCGCCGCGGTTTCCTTCACCCTCGGCGCGACCAGCGCGACAGTGACGACGCCGCCGGCAAGCTTCGTCATCGAAGCGGCGCGAACGCCGTCGACGATTGAGTTCTTCCGCTATGCGCCGAACGCCCCTGACGCGATCGCCGTCCGCCTTAACGGATCGGACTATCAGCCGGGGTCCGGCGGCTTTCAGCCGGTAGGACCGCTAAGGGCCGCCGGCGGCGCCGCCGTCAACACCGCAGCGCCGGTCAATCTCGCGCCGGCGAGCGCCTACTACACCGTAGAGTCGGTGGTCATCCGCGTCGCCGATCCCGGCCAGAACGGCGATCCAAACAGCGTTGAAACGCTCGTCGCGACAATACGCACCGCAAACGGCGACTTCGTCACGCTCCGGCTCTACGAAAGCGGCCCCGATACCGGCGCGTTTTACGCCTGGATCCCGAGCGGGTCGGGGACCCCGGTCCAGAACGACGCGCGCCTGACGCTCGCGCACGGCGCGGGTCTCACCGCGCGCTACCAGGATCCTTTCGATCCGACCGAGATTTCGACCGACGCGGCGGGCGTCGATCCCTTCGGGCGGCTTTTTGACAGTCTGACCGGCGCCTTGATTGACGGCGCGACGGTGACGA
>JACADX010000176.1 GCA_013389125.1 Parvularculaceae bacterium
GGGCAAGCGCAATCAGCCGTCGCGCCTCATGTTCACACACGCGTTAACCACGCTTCCGCCGCATTTCGCCCCAGCGGGCGCCGCAATCGCCGGTCACCGTCCCTCCGGTCGGCCAGGCGGGCCGGCCGTTGAAATTCCGGTTCTATCATCGCCCCCAGCCCCCGGGATGAAGGCGCAAGGCCCGCCTGTCCGATCCGGCGCGAACGCCTTAACGCGAGGCGCAACATGCTTCCTCTTGCGTGACCCGATCGGCTGCGGCTAAGCGAGGCCGCGCTGCGGCGCGCGCCAGGGCCCCTTCAAGACAGGTCGTTCGCCTTCGCCTATCATCGCACGCGGCGAAAAGCGGGGCGGCATGATGAGCGGAACGAGACGGAGCCTGCTTAAAACCGGCGCGGCGGCGATTGTCATTCTCGGCGCGGGCGCCGCCGCCTGGTCCTTGACGCGCGCGCCGACCAAGGCGCGCGAACCGTGGCTGAAGGCGGGAACAAGCTTCGGCGACATTCGCCTTGACTGCCTCGCCTATGCGATCCTTGCGCCCAATCCGCACAACATGCAGCCATGGCGCGTCCGGCTCGAGGGCGAGGACGCGCTGACGCTCTATTGCGACCTGACGCGCCTGCTTCCCGAAACCGACCCGCCGAACCGCCAGATCACGATCGGCCTTGGGTGCTTTCTCGAACTCCTCCGCCAGGCGGGCGCCGAGCGCGGCTTTGCGCTCGAGGAAACGCCGTTTCCGGAGGGCGAGCCGCAGCCGCTTCTCGACGGCCGCCCGATCGCGCGCGTCGTTTTCCGACACGAGGCGAATATCGCCGCGGACCCCCTCTTCAAGGCGGCGCTGACGCGGCGGACGAACCGCGCGCCGTTCGAAAACCGCGCGGTCTATCAAGGCGCGCTCGCCGACATCGCGAGCGCAAGCGTTCCGGGCGTCATCGCCCGCGCGTCGTCCGACGCGGGAACGGTCGCGGCGCTCAAGGCCCTCGCCCGCGACGCATGGGAAATCGAATGGACGCTCGACCGCACGCGGCGCGAGTCGATCAACGTGACGCGCGTCGGCAAGGCGGCGATCGACGCCCGGCCCTGGGGCCTTTCGCTCAGCGGTCCGCTGATGGAGGCGGCGGGGCTCGCCGGCGTCCTCTCGCCCGAAAACATGGACGCCCCCGGAAAGTCCGGCTACGAACAATCGCTCGCCTTCTACCTCAAGGCGATCGACACCGCGCAGGCGTTCCTATGGGCCTCGACCGCGACGAACGCGCGCCTTGACCAGCTCGCCGCCGGCAGGGCCTGGGTCAGGATGCACCAGCAGGCGAGCCTTCTCGGCGTCGCCGTTCATCCGGTCTCGCAGGCGCTGCAGGAGTTCCCCGAAATGGCGCCCGCTTATGATCGCGCGCATGAGCTCCTCGCGCATCAGGAAGGCGCGACGGTGCAGATGCTGGCGCGCTTGGGCTACGCGCCCTCTCCGCCGCCGAGCCCGCGCGAGCCGCTTGAAGCCAAGCTCGTCGCGGCGTGAAGGCGCGCGCTATTTGCAGAGCGCCTCGTCGCCGGCGAAGCTGACTTTCTTGAGCTCCTTCGCCGAAGCGCGGATTTTCGAGGCGTAGGACTTGTAGGCCTCGCGCTTCCAGTCGGGGAGATCGTCGCCGCCGAGCGCGGCGATCATCGCCGTCTCCGAGCGCGCGATCGCGGCGGCGGCTTTCGTTTCGTCGAGCGGAAAGCCCCAGCCGTTCTTGTACATCAGCGCGACGTGATAGAGCGAGACGGGATCATTCTTCGCCGCCGCCTCGCAGATCGTCTCGCGCGCCTCGACGTTTGAAAGGCTCGAAGTCGCCGGCCGGCCCTTGGCCGCATTCAGGCGCGCGACGGCGCCTTGCGTCGTCGGGCCGTAGTCGTTGTCGGGGCCGTTGACGAACGCGACGAACCCGAGCGATTCGAGCGCGAATTGCAGCGCCGTCGTCAGCGACGGCGCCGCCGCGGCGCCCGCCGCGTCGGCGAGCCCCGCATCGGCGCGGCGCAGGGGCAGCGTGAAGTCCTGAAGCCGCTCGACCGCGAAACGCTCCTCATACTGACTGACCCGCGTTTCGAGCGCGGCGAGGCGCTTCGGGTCGGTCCTGAGGAGCCGCTCCTTCTCGATCGCCGCGACGCGTCGGTCGGGACCTGCGAGCTTCTTCGTCTTTTCGACCGCGATCTTCGGCAGATCGTAATCCGCGCTGTCCGCGGCGGCGTAGACGCCCGACGTCTCGGCGCCGCGCCAGGCCTCGGACGCAGCGCTCCAGGCCGCGGCCTCGAAGGCTTCCGAAGCGCCGAACGCCTTGCACGAGGAAAGCTCGGCGAGCCGGAGAAGTCCGGCCGGACCCATGCGCGCCAAGGCGTCCGACAGCTCGGCGCGCGCCGCGGCGATTTCGGCGGACGCGGCGTCCTTGACGAGGCGCTGATGGCGCTCGGCGAGGCGCGCCTCCTGCTCCTTCCGGTATTCCATGAAATCGCGTTCGCGCCAGTTGAGCTTTTCTTCCTTGGTCAGGCCGCCGAAGCGGCGGAAGGAGATATTGGCGTCCGCCTTCAGTTTCCGCAGGCGCGCGTCGCGCCGGTCATGCGCAGCGCTCGCTTCCGCTTCGCAAAGCGCGATCGTCGTCCATTTGACCGCGTAGGTTTTCTCCGCAGGCGTCATTTTCTCGATGTCGGCGCCCGCGGGA
>JACADX010000127.1 GCA_013389125.1 Parvularculaceae bacterium
ACCAAGGGGCCGATCTGGCGCGCGGTCGAAGCGGCGCGCAAGGAAGGCGTCGACGTCGCGCAGATCCACATCCGCTGGCTCAATCCGTTCCCGGACAATCTCGGCAACCTCCTGCGCTCTTATGAGCGAGTCGTCGTCGTCGAGATGAATATGGGGCAGCTTGCGACGGTGTTGCGAGATCGGTACGAAATGCCGGTTGAGTCCCTTACGAAGGTGTCTGGTCAGCCGTTCAAAATCGTCGAGATTCTGGACGCGATCCGCGCTCACGCGCGAGTCGCCAGGGCGGCGTAATAGCGTACTATTGCAATCGCCGAAAGGGAGGACATGATGGGTTGGCGTCCGTTTGGAAAGAAAAAGGAAACTAAGACTGCGGACCCCTCAAGGGGCCGCGAAGCGCCGCCGCCAAGACCCGAAAGCGCCACGTGCAGGCATTGCGGCGCCAAGGTCAGTACGATGGATGTTGAGCGCGGAGAATGTCCGAACTGTCACAAGCGCCTATGACAATAAGCTCAGTCAGACCCCCGCTTCAACATCGACATAGGAAGAGGTTTGTTCGGTCGAGCGTCGGTTTGAACTCGTGTATTCCGATTGCTTCGTCCATTTTTGGAGTCCAAAGTTGAACGCTCCCCTCACCGCCAAGGACTTTGAAACCGACCAGGAAGTGCGCTGGTGCCCCGGCTGCGGGGACTATGCGATCCTGAAAGCCGTGCAGAAGACGATGGCGGACATCGGCGCCGATCCTGACAAGACGGCGTTCGTCTCCGGAATCGGCTGCTCGTCGCGCTTTCCCTATTACATGGCGACCTACGGCTTCCACACGATCCACGGCCGCGCGACGGCCTTCGCGACCGGGTTGAAGCTCGCCAATCCGGAGATCGACGTCTGGATCGTCACCGGCGACGGCGACGGGCTTTCGATCGGCGGGAATCATTTGCTTCACATCATCCGGCGCAACGTCAACGTCCAGATCCTGCTCTTTAACAACGAAATCTACGGCCTCACCAAGGGCCAGTATTCGCCGACGAGCCGGGTCGGCACGCGTTCGCCTTCAAGCCCCAAGGGCTCGGTCGATCAGCCGGTGAACCCTTGCTCCTTCGCGCTCGGCTCCGGCGCGAAATTTGTCGCGCGCGGCGTTGACACGGCGACGAAGGCGCTCACCGAAACCTTAAAAGCCGCGCATGCGTTCGACGGCGCCGCTTTCGTCGAGATTTTTCAGAATTGCATCGTCTACAACGCTGACGTCTTTTCGGGCTTTACCGAGAAGAAGGTCGCGGACGACAACCAGATCCATGTCGAGCACGGAAAGCCGCTCCTCTTCGCCGGCGGCAGGAAAGGCGTCCGTTTCAACCCGCAGACATTCGGGCTTGAAGTCGTTGCGGTTGGAGACGGCGGCGTCGATCTCTCGCAGGTTCTCATTCATAACGAAACCAACCGGACGCTTGCGCATCTTCTCGTCGAGATGAAACACCCGGCTTTCCCAATGGCGATGGGCGTCATCTATCGCGAGACCGGCGTTCCCTCGTTTGACAAGGCGTACTGGGCGCATCACGCGACGCAGGGAAAGCGGACAGCCAACGTCGCCGCCGCGCTGCGGCGCGGCTATGTGTGGACGAAGAAGGCAAGTTGACGGTCGATGACGCTCGACCGATTTCTCGAAGATCCGCCGATCTGGCTGTTCCTCGTTTTCTTCGCCGCTGTCTGGTGGTTCGTCCTGTCGATCCTTGCCCGCGCGAGCGGATGGGCGGTCCTCGCCGAGCCCTATGGCGACCAGACCCGTCTTGAAGGATCAAAACGCCGTTTCCAGTCGATCCAGATGGGCCGCAGCGGCGGGGCGCTGACAAATTTCAGCGGCGTCATCAGCTTCACCGTGACGCCGTTTGCGCTCGAAATCTCAACCTTTTTCCCCTTCAGCCTGACGATGAAGCCGCTTGTCATTCCGCTGTCTGATTTCCAAGGCGCGGAAAGCAAGATGATGTTCATCATGCCGGCGGTCGACATTTGCGCCGCCCGCGCGCCCGAGATCGTCATCCGCATCTCGGCGGCGCTCGCGGAATGGATCGGCGAGGCTGCCGGCGCGCGCCTGTTTCCGCATTCAGCGACGTAAGGCTATTGAGTGCGAGAGGGCGACGGGCGAATGGACTTCGCACCTGCAACAATTCCACAGGTTGCTCGCTTTCCCGGGCCGCGATAGCCTCTGTCCAATGTCGGCAGGACCAGGTTGCGTCTGTTTTGGACCGGGCGACGATTTCTTCATCATCGCGCAGGGAGCCACCAGATGAGGCTGATCGTCATTTCCGCGCTGGCGCTTGCGGCGTCAGGCTGCGCACTGTTCAGCGGCGGCGAGAATTCGACGGCAAGCCTGCGACCTGCGCTGACGGCGGCACCTTCGAGCGTCGCCGGAAAAGCCGCGCGCGAACCTTTCACGCCCGCGTTCGGGATCGGTCGGCCTGTCGCTCTTATTCCCTGCCAGAAGAAGATCGCGCTTTCGGACGATTGCCGCAGCCAAAACGAGCGACACCAGATCGCCGGCTCAATGCCGCCCCCGGACGAGGCGTC
>JACADX010000059.1 GCA_013389125.1 Parvularculaceae bacterium
ACGCTGGTCGGATGGGAGTATACGCCGACGCCGAACGGCGCCAACCTCCATCGCATCGTCCTCTCGCCGACGACGCCGGCGATCGCGAAGACGTTTCTGCCCTATTCGTCGAACGACAGTGGCAATCCTGAAGATCTCTGGAAATGGCTTGCTGAGACGGAAGCGAAGACCGGCGCGAACTTCATCTCGATCCCGCATAATTCGAACATTTCGAAGGGACGCATGTTCGCGACTGTCGACTATGACGGCCGGCCTCTGACCGCGGAATATGCGCGCCTCAGAGCGGCTTTTGAGCCGATCGCCGAGGTAACGCAGATCAAGGGCACGTCCGAAACGCATCCGGATCTGTCGCCGGCCGACGAGTTCGCGGAATTTGAATTCTTCAAGGTGCTGATCGAAGGCCGTCAGGGCGCCGACATCACGCCGACCGCGGCGCCCGGCGACTATGTTCGCGCCGCGCTGAAGACGGGGCTCGAAATTGAACGACGGCTTGGCGTCAACCCTTACAAGCTCGGCATGATCGGCTCGACCGACTCGCACAGCGGGCTTGCGTCGGCTGAAGAAGACAACTTCATGGGCAAGTTCGCCTACGATTCCGTTCCGGAAATGAAGGATCACAAGCTCGGCGGCCTCGTCTCCGGCTGGGACATGTCGGCCTCAGGCCTCGCCGCCGTCTGGGCGCGGGAGAACACGCGCGAGGAAATTTTCGCAGCCATGAAGCGCCGCGAAGTGTTCGGGACGACCGGCCCGCGCATCGCGGTGCGGTTCTTCGGCGGCTTCGGCTTTGCGCCGGAGGATGCGGCGGCGCGAGATCTCGCCGCCGTCGGCTACGCCAAAGGCGTTCCGATGGGCGGCGATCTCACGGCGGCGACGGCGGCGCCTTCGTTCCTCGTGCAGGCCGTCAAGGATCCCGAAAGCGCCAATCTTGACCGCGTGCAGATCGTCAAGGGATGGCTCGGTTCAGACGGCCAAGCGCGCGAAAAAGTTTATGACGTCGCCTGGTCCGGCGAACGGGCGATCGGCGCGGACGGCAAGCTTCCGCCGGTCGGCGACACGGTCGACCGCGCGACCGCCTCCTACAAGAACTCGATCGGCGCCGCGGAGCTTTCGACCGTATGGACGGATCCTGAATTCGACGCGAAAGAAAGCGCGTTCTATTACGTGCGCGTCCTCGAAATCCCGACGCCGCGCAATTCGCTTTACGATTCCGTCGCGATGCAGAAAGCGCCGCCCAACGGATATCCGGCGACCATCCAGGAGCGCGCCTATACCTCGCCGATCTGGTATTCGCCGCCGAGGAATTGAGGCGATGCCGTCGCTCCTGAAGGACCCGCTGCTGCATTTTCTCGCGGCGGGCCTCATCTTGTTCCTCGCCGGCAGCGCATTGAAGCCTGCATCAGCGCCCCCTGACAGCATCGTCGTTGATCGCGACGCGCTCTTGACCTTCATTCAATATCGCTCGAAGGCCTTTGAGCCGGACGCCGCCGCTGCGATCCTTGACGGGCTCGACGACGAGGAACGCGCAAGGCTCGTCCGCGATTTCGTGCGCGAGGAGGCGCTGGCCCGCGAGGCTGAAGCGCTCGGACTCGACGCCAACGACTATGTCATCCGCCAGCGAATGGTCCAAAAGGTCGAGTTTCTGGCCGAGGCGGCCGCGAAAGCGCCCGACCTGACGCCCGCGGACGAAAGGGCCTATTATGCGGCGAACGCCGAGCGCTACCGCTCGCCGCCCGCCGCGACGCTGACTCACGTCTTTGTCTCCGCCGAACGCAAGGGCGACGGCGCCGCGAAACAGGAAGCCGACGGATTATTGAAGCGGCTCCGCGATTCCGGCGCGACTTTCGCGGACGCGACCGCCTATGGCGACCGTTTTCTCTTCCATAAGAACTATGTCGATCGAACGCGCGATTACATCGAAAGCCAGCTTGGAGCGGATGCGGTCGCCGCCGCCTTCGACGAAAAGACGCCGCTAAACGCGTGGCTCGGCCCTTTTCGCTCCGACTATGGCTGGCATGTGATCTTCATTACGGCGCGCGCGCCCGCGCGTCTTGCGCCCTTTGATGAGATCGCCGACCTCGTCCGATCGGATCTTGAGGAAGAGCGCCGCCGGCGGGCGATCGATCGCGCTGTCGACGACATCGTCGCGCGGTACGACGTCGTCGACAAGCTCGCCGATAAACGCTGACATGCGCGTCCTTGTCGCGGTTTTCGCGTGTCTTGCAGCCTTCGCCGGGTCGGCGCGCGCGCATGATTCACGGCCGCTCTTCATCGAGATCGTCGAACGCGAAGGCGGCGTTGTGGCGCTCCGATCGTTTGCGCCGGGCGTCGTCGACCCTGAGAACGCGCCCCTCGTGCGGCTCAGCGGCTCCTGCCTTGAACTGTCGCGAGCGGCGGCGGACCCGCGGCGGCGCGAAGCGCGATACCGGTGCGCGATCGACGGCGCGGAGATTGAGATCTTGTGGCCGACATTCAATCCGTCGATCAGCGCCTTGATCCGCGTCGCCTACGCCGACGGCGAAACAAGGACGGAAATTCTCGACCCCGCGCAGACGAATTGGCGGGTTCCGGCCGCCGAAGACTTCGCGGGCGTCGCCGGAAGCTATTTCAGGATCGGCGGCGAGCACATCATCGGCGGCGTCGACCACCTGCTCTTTCTCGCCGGCCTTCTCGTCGTCGCCGGAGCGCCGCGTCGCACGCTGCTCACC
>JACADX010000204.1 GCA_013389125.1 Parvularculaceae bacterium
CGGCGAGCTGCCGCGAGGTCGAGCCGGCGGCGTCGAAATAGAGCCAGTTTTCGGCGATCGTCGTCGTTGACGCCGCGCCGACGTCCTGGCTTGCGACGACGTCGGCCTGGTCCGTCAGATAGGAGACGTCAAGACTGCCGTCGATGATCCCGGAGAAGCGATTGGTCGAATAGATCGCGCTGCCGTTCGCCGCGATCGAAAACGCGAGCTCGTCGTCGCGGTTCGTCGGCGTCAGGTTGATATTGTCCGTATACGACACGCGAGGGCCGACAGCGAGACCGTAGCCGAAATAGTCGTTGCGGAACCTTAACGGCGCCTTCGGCCCCGTGTCGTCCTCCTGCGCGAGGGCGATTGCGTGGCTGACGATGACGATCGACGCCGTCGCAAGGAGCGCGCGCTTGGCGTTCCTCGGCAGCGGCCGAAGCAATTTTTCCCGATCAAAGGCCATGTTCTAACCCCTCTCCCGCTCGACGACAGGCAGGTCCTGATCGTCAGCGGCGCGTTTTTCGTAATACTCATAGGCCGCATAATGCGAACCGCCCGCCGGCACCAGACACCGATTAAGGAGAAGACTCACATTCGGATTAAGCTCAAGCAGTTCGTCGAGCGCGGCGGCGATCGCCGGCTGCGGCGTCGAATCAGCCTCGACGACGAAGACGACCTCATCCGCATGGCGGGCGAGCGCGATCGTCTCGGTGGTCGCGAGCATCGGCGGCGCATCGATGATGACGAGGCCCTCCGGCAAATGCGCCGACAGGCTCGAGAAGAACCGCTTGGCCTCGAGAGACCCGAAAAGGTCGGTCGCGTTCGGCGTTCTAGATCCCTCGCCGATGACCGTGATCGGAACGCCCGTCGCCCGATGAGCAGCGCCGGCGAGCGTCGGCGACGCGTCCTTGATGATGTCGGTGAGACCCTTGCCGGCCGGAAGATCGAAATAGGATCTGATGCGCGGGCGCGCCGGGTCGCCGTCAATCAGGATGACCGGAATTCCCTCCTCAAGCGCCATGCTGACCGCGAGGTTGACCGCCGCGAACGATTTCCCCTCGCCCGGCCGCGTCGACGTGCAGAGAACGAGGTTTCGGTTGCGCCCTGCCCCCTGAAGCTGACGACGGTCGCGCCCGGCGCGCTGCAGGAGGCCGATGCGGCGCAAGAGCCGGCGCTTGATCGCCCGCAGCTCATAGGCCTGCGCTTCCTCGCGGGCGGTCGGGGTGAATACGCCCTTCGCGCGCAAAAGCGCGTAATTGAGTTCGAACGGGGACCCGTCGCCGAGAATCGCGATCTTGTCGTTCGCCGCCTTCGCCTCCTTGGCGGCGCCGCCGATCGCTCGTTCAATCAGTCCCATTATGAACCATCCCTAGCGAAGCCGACTGGCCGTTTCGGCGAGGACTTCCGTGACTGATGCAGTTGCGGCGCCGTCGAGCGCGACCGCCGGCAATCGAACGACCTCCCAATAAATGTAGAAGGCAGCGACGGCGGCGAGCGCCGCGGCCGCGCCGGCGAGGCGGCGGACGTCGCGCTTTCGCTCGGCGATGACCGCTTCGGATTTGATCTCGGACAAGGCGCCGAGAACCGGCAGGCCGAACGCGGCCTGAAGCTCCGACGACTGCGTGAACGTCTTTTGCATCCACGTAAGAATAAGCGCCGCAGCAACGCCGGCGCCGAGCGCGAGGAACGAAACGCCGGCGATCAAGAGAACCCGGAACTGCTGTGAGGCGGGGATCAAGGACACTTCCGGCCGCTCGAACACCTTGTACTCGACGCCCTGGCTGCCGGCGCCGAGATTGGCGGTGATCGACAGACGGTCGCGCCGCTCGATCAGCTCCTCGTAATTCTTTCGGGTCTGTTCATAGTCGCGCTCGATGCGCTGCAGGTCGGCGACGACGCGCGGCGCCTGCCCCATTGTGATGGCGAGCGCGTCAAGATCGGCGCGAAGCCGCTTCTGACGGTCTTGAAGCCCGGCGGCGACGTCCTGCGCGGCGCGAAGCTCGCCGACAAGCCGCTTGTATTCGGGATTGGACGGCAGCGCGTTGTCGCTGCCCGACTGAAGCTGCTCGATGCGGGCTTTAAGAGCCTGAATGTCCGGATAGTTTTCCTGATATTGGCTTCTGAGCGTTGCAAGCTCCACCATCAAGCGGTCAAGCTCTGTTCCGCCGGTCGTCGCCGCGGTCTGGCCGAGAAGGCTCCTCGCGGTCGCGACGCGACGCTCGGCGAGCGCAAGCTCGTCCGTCACGCGCGACAGTTCAGACTCCATGAGGTCGCGGCGGCGGTCGTTGCCGTCGACAAGCGCCAGCTCATCCGCATGCTGACGGCGAAACGCCGCGACTTCCCGCTCCTTGGCGGTCAGGCGCTCGTCGAACGCCTTGATCTCGCCGTCGAGGCGCTTGCGCGCCTGTTCGTTCTCGGTGAGACTGGCGCCGAGATCCTGTTCGATGAGAAGATTGAGCGCGGCGTCGACGACGTTTCGCGCGAGCCTGGGATCGGAATTCTTGTAATTGATGACAAAGTACATCTCTTGCGGGCTCGTAATGGAGATCTCGCCCGCGACCCAGTCGATGAGCTTTTCCATCTGCGCGCGCTTCTCGCGCGGGCCCGTCGCCGTCACTTCCTTGTCGAGGCCTGACCGGTAAATGATTTCCTCGACATTGGGGCGGGTCAGGAGCTGGAGCTTCATCACCTCGACGCGCTTTTCATAATTCGGCCGCGCGGTGACGCCGTTCATGACGGGATCGAGGACGGTCTCGGTCTGCACGTAGACCTGCGCGCGCGATTCAAACTCGTCCGGGATGAGCCAGAGCGCGAACCAGCCGAGAAGCGCCGCCGTCCACGTGACCGCGGCGACGGTCCATCGGCGCCGCCAAAGGCCGACGCCGTAGCGAATGATCGGCCGCGGCAGGTCCGCGATGTCGAAACTGCTCACCATCCCCCAACACCACCTGCTTGCCGGGCGCCTCCGGGGGAAGGCGCCCGAATTGCGACCCCTAGAACATGCTTTCCGGGATCAGGATGACGTCGCCCGGAAGCACGGGGACGTTTGCGGAAATGTTTCCCTTGCGCAGAAGATCGTCGAGCCGGAGGCGGTAGGACTGCCTCTCCTCGCCCTTGCCGCGAATGAGAACCGACTTGTTGCCGGCCGCGAATTCGGTGAGGCCGCCGACGGCGACCATCACGTCAAGCACGGTCATGCCGGACTGGTAGGGAAGCGCGATCGGCTTTTGCGCCTCGCCGAGAACGCGAACCTGCTGATCGAAGGTCGACGTGAAATTCGACACGATCACCGAAACCTGCGGCGACTTCACATACTGGCTAAGCGAATTCTCAAGATCTTTCGCAAGGCGCGTCGGCGTCTTGCCCGCCGCGACCATGTCTTCGACGAGCGGCGTCGAGATCCGCCCGTCAGGACGGACCGTGACCTTGGTCGACAGTTCCGGCGCGCGCCAGACGAAAACTTCAAGCTGATCGAGCGGTCCGATCAGGTAATCGGGCGAGGCGGTAGCGGCGGCGGAAGCGGTTTCGGGCGTCGCCCGGAGCTGTTCTGAACTCAACACGTCGCCGGACGAACAGCCGGCGATAGCCATGGCGCAAATCGCGGCGGCGAGGCTGCGGATGAACATAGGATCTGACCTCTTTTCTCTCTTTGGGTCCGCTCGCGGCGGTTGCGCCGCGAATCGCCGTTACCCTAGACGCCTAGCAATTCCTTTGCCATGCCGGCGCCGGCTCAAACGCCGGCTGTTTTTACGATTTTTAACCTAGAATCGCACGATTTTACCGCTGCGCCCCTCATCATCGCCGATCGCAGCGAGCGCGTCGCCAGCGGCAAGAGCGTCAGGACGGCGCCGGACGATCTCCGCAAGCAGCGCCCCTGCCTCGTCGCCGCGTCCGAGCCTTTCCATCGCCGCCAAATATTCTCCGGGAACGTCGGCATCGGCCGGATCGGCGATGAGGGCGAGACGAAACGCGGCGGACGCGCGCTCATCATCGCCGACCG
>JACADX010000038.1 GCA_013389125.1 Parvularculaceae bacterium
ATGACTTCAATGCGGCCGGCGATTTCCGTATGCGCCTCAAAGAGACCGTTGACATTGGCGAACCCGGCGGCGCGCAGCGGCACGTTGTCTTCAAGATAGAGGAATGAACCTGCGCCGGCGCCGCTCGTCAGCACCGGCGAGCGGATCGCCGTCAGGTGTTCCTGACCGTTGCCGCGGTGAATGAGAACGCCAGCGCTCCGGTTCAGCGCTTCCGCGGGATGATCAGCATTGATGCGGAGAATTTCATCGCCCTGAATGATGGAAACGCTCATTGGCGCTTCGGTCTTCGCCGAATCGCGACGTTCCGCGGAAACGATGATCTCGTCTGCGACCGCCTGAAGCATGAAGGTCAACGCAAACAGGCTGGCGCTCGTCATGAAACTCGTCTCAGTTGGGGCCCGACAAGGCCATGTTAGCGTCGCTTCGCCGGTTTTTGGAGAGCCGCGGGGGACCGCAGATGGCGGCTTGAGGCGTTTTTAAAAGTGAACTGAACGAACATGCCCCTTTCCGACCTCTTGATCGTAATTGCTGGAAACCTCGCCCTGCTCTGGGCGGCCATGGTCGTTCTCTGGATCGTCAGCATCAGAATGAAGGACGCAAGTATCATTGACATTTTCTGGGGCCCCGCCTGCGCGCTCGGCGCGGCGGCGACGCTTCTCAGGACAAACGGCGCCTCGCCTCGCGATGCTGTTTTGACGTTTCTTGTCTGTTTGTGGGCGGCGCGCCTTTCCATCCACCTTGCGCGCCGAAATCTTGGACATGGCGAGTATTATCGTTATGCGCGCATGCGGCAGTCCCGCGGATCGGACACCGCCTTTGCGCGCTGGAGCCTCATCTGGGTGTTTGGGCTCCAGGGACTGATCGCATGGTTCATCTCATTGCCGGTCCAGGTCGGGCAAATCGGCGGCGAGGGCGCGCTTGGGCCTCTCGCCTTGCTTGGGATCGCCGTCTTTGCCGTGGGCCTTGCTTTCGAAACGGTCGGCGACGCGCAGCTCCGGCGCTTTAAAGCCGATCCGCGGAATAAGGGCCGACTGATGACCAGGGGATTATGGTCCCTCACCCGTCACCCGAACTATTTCGGCGATGCAATGGTCTGGACTGGATTGACGCTTGTGGCGCTCGAAGGGTCGTTCGGCTTTCTGTCGATACTTTCGCCATTTGTCATGACTCATTTCCTTGTCAACATTTCGGGAAAAGCGCTCCTCGAGCGCGGGATGGAGAAGAAATATCCCGAATACGCCGCCTACAAACAATCGACGAGCGGGTTCTTCCCGCTCCCCTCGTCCCTGCTTGCGCGCTTGCGCCGATCGCAAGAATAGGGCGCTATTCAGAACGGCCAGACCGCAACGCCGTGCGCCGCATTTCTGACGTCCATGCTGAGATTAATCGACTTGAGACGTTCGCCCGCCGCCAGATCGTAGACCGAGACGGTGGTCGGCGACGACCCTCCGACGACAATCCTGTCGGAAAGCGGCCGCAGCCCTCTGCCAAACGCCTGCCGCGCGACTCCGGAGGCGTCCGCGTCGACGCGTTGGAGCTGCCCTTCCGGGTAACGCGGAACCGGGATGGAAACATGTCGATCCGCCGAAAACATCACGACGCAGTCGCTGTCGGTGTCGTTCAGCAGCACGCCGCCCAGAAACGGGCGCGCATTGTGCGTGCCGAGCGGAATTTCGGCGAACACGGCGACTGCCTTGGGAACGACATGAAGCAATGCCGGCATTTTGAGACCGGAAACATAGAGTCCGAAATCGTCGGCGTGCACGTTGTTGAGATGAAGACTCATATTCGGCGCCGGCCCGCCAGCGGCCTCCGGGTTGAAAACCCGGGCGCCTGCGGCGCCGCCGCCAAAAGATATCTGAATTCCGAGGTCGAAGCGACGCTCTTTGAGATTGAAGCGGAGAATGCTGTCAAACCCCGTGGACGTCAGATAGAGCGCGCCACGCGCCTCGCAGATTTCGTGGCAATGCTTGAGATAGGCGTTCCGCCATGACGCGACAATGCGAAACCTCCGGTCAAATGCGAATAGCTCATCGCTTGCGGCGACGAAGACGAGATCGCCGACGACAGCGATGCCGCGCAGACCGCGATCGGCGCCGCGGCCTTCAAAATTAATGCTTCCGTCGTTCCAGTCGAGAAGCTGCTCGTACGACTCGCGGTCAAGATCGACGAGATAAAGGCCGCCGTGGCTGTCGCCCTGATCCGCTCCTCGGACGACCGAACTGACGAGGACCTTAGACGGCAGCGCCATCTTCAACGTAATCGAAGATGAAGTGCACGCGGTCCTCTTCGCTCGGATTGGCGACGTAATGGAAATCGAGGTTGCTCACCTCGTAGGCGATCCCCTCCTTGAGATTGTAGTCTTCTCCGTCAATCACGAATCGCACTTGCTCGTTCGTAACGAGCGGCACGTGAATTCGGTGGCCGATCGTGAAGGTCGGGTGATCGTCGAAATGCTCGTCAATCGATTTGCCGGCGAGGAGTTTTGCGAACATCGCGCGAATGATTGAGCCCTGACGCGAGTAATGCCGGCGGATGATATCCTGCATCAGCGGAAGCGCTTGGGCGGAATAGCGATTCCAGCCGCTGTGGCGGCTGATCTGAACGTCCGGCCAGCCCTCGGCGAATAAGAGAATTATTGAGTGCGTCTTGGCGTGGACGTCGAAGCTTTTTTGCCGGAGTTGCTCTTCAAGCCACTCGTCCTTCGTCGCAGCCAGCATCGCCGTCTTCAGCGGCAGATGATTGACGGGACCGAGGACCTTTAGCTTCTCAGCGAGTTTCATGGCGTTTCGGGAGTTGGCGGCGACGTCGACCTGACCACTATAGCTCAAAAGACGCGCCCGGGCCCGCACGAGCCCGGGCGCGACGATTTCTCGCGGGACCCGTCTATTGAACGAGCTTCACGCTCTGTCCGGCTCTGAGATCGGTCGGCCCGAGAAGGCCGTTAATGACGACAAACCGGTCGTCCTTTGCGTTCTCGAAGGACGTCTTCGCCGCCAGCGCCGCCGCCGTGTCCCTCGTGCCGACGGAAACGACGTTAATACGCTGCACGGGGGGGATCGAGACGGAACTCGGATCGATCGCGCGAAGGGAAGCGACAGAATCGTTGATCCCTTTCTGCATGCTCGCCGTCAGATTCGCCGGCGTAAGCCAGAGGAAGATGTAGTTCGTCGTCCCTTCCCAGCGAATGACGAAAGCTTGCACGTCAACCGGTCCGCTTTGCGTGTTGGCTCGAGCGGCGCCGACGGCCCCTTGCCGACCGTTGACGGTGATGTTGCGCGCCGGCGCGAGACTGACGCCAAGCGACTTTGAAATGTCGTTCTCGATTATTTGCGCCGGCGTTTGTTGCGAAGCGCCGCCGGTGAACTGCATCTGCGCGCCAGATTGGGAACGGCCGACGACCGCGGAAGTCGTATTTGTCAGCTTGACGTCCTTCGGGGCGTTGAAGGCGAGTTTCATGCCGGGATGGATGAACTCGCTGCCGTTGCGGATGAAGCCCTGCTTCACCGGGTCATCGCCGTACAAAAGGCCGTCGATCATTTCCATGTACTTTGCTCGGCTGCGATCGCTCGAAACCGCGCCGGCCTGCGCGATCGCGTTCGCCTCTGCGGCGGCGCGGCGGACACGGTCCGCCGAGTTCGGGTGCGTCGACAGGAATTCCGGCGGTCGCGAATTGACGCCGGCCGCCTTCATTTCGATGTCGGTCCACCGGCCGAGCGTATTTAGGAAATCGGCCTGCGCGGTCGGATCGTAATTCCCCTTTGCGAGGAGGCGGACGCCGATAAGGTCAGACTCATACTCCTGACCGCGCGAATATTTGAGTAGGTAAAGCTGGCCAAGCTGACCGGCGAGTTGCATGCCCTCTTGGCTGCCGGTCAGAATTCCGACCAGCACCGCGCCGATGCCTGTCATGTTGGAGCGGCTGACGCGCTCCGCCGTGTGGCGCGCGTAAACATGTCCGAGTTCATGACCGAGAACGCCGGCGAGTTCCGCCTCGGAATTCGCAAGCGAAAGAAGGCCGCGCGTGATATAGACATGCCCCGGGAGCGCGAAGGCGTTGACGACGGGGCTGTCGAGCGTCGTCACGACGATCGGTTCGTTCGGCTGATCGCCGACCGCAATCAACCGACGCGCGACGCCATCAACATACGCCTTGAGCGCCGCGTCTTCGATCTCGCCGCCAAATTCGGCGAGGATCGCCGGATGCTGCTGCTCGCCGATCGCTTTCTCCTGCTCGCGGGAAAGTCCTAAAGGTCCGCCGGTCGACGCGCAGGAAGCGACGCTGAGCGCCACCGTGGCGACAAGCGCCTTTCGCAGCTGCCGCCAAAAAGCGGCGGATTGACGTGGCCATACGACACGAATTGACATGGATCCCCTCCATTCGATTGCTGGAATTCCCCGCGAGGCGAACGCTTCCTTCTCTCGACTTCCCCTTATAACGCACAAGCGGCGGGGGCTGTGAGCCCCCCCCGCCATTTGGGGGCCGCTGAGATTACGATGCGCCGAACAAGCTTTGCGCGGCGACCATACAGAACAGCATCGGAACCGACAGGACGGTGTTCGTCCGCGAGAAGAGCATGGCCATTCTCGCCGCTTTGGTTTTTGCGTCCGCAGCAAGGTCCGGGAAGCGATTGGCGATATTCAGGGCCTTTTGCTGGTTCGGCCAGATTACAAACCAGACATTGAACCACATGATCGTCGCGAGCCACATGCCGATGCCGATGACCGTATGGGCTGGAACGCCGCTCGTGACGCCCAGCGCA
>JACADX010000177.1 GCA_013389125.1 Parvularculaceae bacterium
AACACGATGAGACAGCCGATTCTCGCCATTTTCGCTGCGATTGTCGCCGCCTTCGGCGCCGCGCAGGCGCGGGTCAGGATCGACATCACGCAAGCGAACATCGAGCCGATGCCGGTCGCAGTCCCCGATTTTCTCGGCGCGGACGGGCGGATGACCGATCTCGGGCGCGATATCACTGGCGTCATCATGGCCGATCTCGACCGGTCGGGCCTTTTCAGCGTCATTGACCAGCGGGCCTATGTCGAGAAGCTGACCAGCGTCGACGTCCGTCCGCGCTTCGCCGACTGGCGCATCATCAATGCGCAGGTGCTCGTCGCGGGCGAGGTCCGTCCGACGCCGGACGGCCGCATTGAGGTGGCGACGCGCGTCTGGGACGTCTACTCCAACGAGCAGCTCGGCGCCGTATCGTTCAAGACGCCTTCCGACAATTGGCGCCGCGCGGCGCATAAAGTCGCCGACTTCGTCTACAAATCGCTGACCGGCGAGGAAGGCTATTTCGACACGCGCGTCGTCTATATTCACGAGACAGGGCCGAAAGAGAAACGAACCAAACGGCTGATGATCATGGATCAGGACGGCGCCAATCCGGTGCTGCTGACGGACGGCCTCAACTATCAGGCGCTGACGCCGCGATTCTCGCCGACGCAGCAGCAGATCACCTACATGGCGCTTTTCGACAATCGCCCGGGTCAGGTCTATCTCTTCAACATCGAAACCGGCGAACAAGAACAGCTTGGCACCTTCCGCGGCATGACCTTTGCGCCGCGCTTTACGCCTGACGGCACTCGCGTTCTGATGTCGATGGAGCGCGCCGGCAATTCCGACGTCTTCATGATGGAGCTCGCGACGCGCCGCCTGACACGGCTCACCGACAATCCGGGGATCGACACCTCGCCGACGATGTCGCCTGACGGACGGCGCGTCGCCTTCACGTCGGATCGCGGCGGCACTGAACAGATCTACGTGATGAACGCTGACGGATCGGCGCCGAAGCGAATCACGTTTGGAGAGGGCCGCTACCAAACGCCGGTCTGGTCGCCGCGCGGCGATCTCGTCGCGTTTACGCGGCAATATCAAGGCCGTTTCTATATCGGGGTCATCAGGCCGGACGGGACGGGCGAACGGCTCCTGACCGAGAGCTATCTTGATGAGGGCCCGACCTGGGCGCCGAACGGCCGCGTCATCATGTTCTTCCGCGAGCAGTCGCCCGGCGCCGGACCGACGCTATGGTCGATCGATCTGACCGGCCGCAACCTGCGCCGCGTGAGAACGCCTGGCGACGCCTCGGACCCTGCATGGTCGCCGCCGCTGCCCTGACGGATCGCGGGGCGGGCGTCCGTAACGCAGTTTTCATTTTGGCCCCGGACCGGTTTCGCTTGATCGACGCTGCGGCGCTCTTTACGGTCGCATCAATCGGCGCGCTGTTGGTTAATCCTTAAGGAATTCCCGCCAGCGTTCCGGCCAACGTTGGGCATGGCTTTCCGAAACGGAGCAACGCCGTTCTGACGACACAAACCGAATCTAAGAGGGGCTGATGCGGGGGGCGCGCTCGCCAAAAGCCCGCCAAGCGAGAGTGGAGCAGGTAGGAAATATGAACGTAAAGCTGTCTTTGAAGATGGTCGGGGCCGTCGGCCTCATGGCGCTCGCTGCGGCGTGTGCGAGCAACAAGTCGACGGGACCTGACGTTTCGGCGACCGAGAACGCCAATGGCGGCGTCACGTCCGGCGCCGTCACGCCGGGTAGCCAGGAAGACCTAGAGCAGAATGTCGGCCACCGCGTTTTCTTCGGTTATGACCAGTATTCATTGTCGCCGCAGGCGCAAGCCACCCTTCAAAAACAGGCTGATTTTTTGAAGCAGTACGCAAATGTGAAGGTCCAGATCGCCGGCAACTGCGATGAGCGCGGAACGCGCGAATACAACCTGGCGCTCGGCGCTCGCCGCGCCGAGGCGGCGCGCTCTTATCTCGTAAGCCTCGGCGTCGACGCGTCGCGGATCACCACGGTCTCGTACGGCAAAGAACGGCCGATCGACCCCCGGTCGACAGAAGACGCATGGTCGCTGAACCGCAATTCGACGACGACGATCGTCAACGTCGGCGCGTAGGCCGGGCGCAGCGTCGATTCTGGAAGCGCGCCGGCGGGACGCTGGCGCGCTTTCGTCATTTTGGCCATGGATTTGTCGCAGGCAGGGTCTAGCCTGCACCCGTAAATCGTTCGCCCGATGGGCAGGCAGTAGGGAATTTGGAGCATGAGCAGGCTCAGTCAGTTGTGTTTTGCGGCGGCGGTTTTGTTGGCGGCGAGCGGTCCGGCGGCGGCCGGGACCAAAGACCGCGTGGAAGCGCTGGAAGCGGCGGTGGCGCAGTTGCAGGCCGCATCGCCCGCCGCGCTTGATTCGAACGCGAAAATCGACCGCCTCGAGGGTGAAGTCCGCGCGCTGACGGGGCGCGTCGAGGAGCTTACTCATCAGCTTGAGCAGACGCGCGCGCGTCTCGATTCGGTGACGGCGGCCCTGTCGGGCGGCTCCGGCGGCGAACCGGTCAGTCTTACCGGCCCGGCGGGTTCAAACGATCCGATCGCGAATGAAATCAGCCGCGCGGGCGCCGACGTGACCTTGCCGCTCGATCCCGAGGCGGCCTACGCTTATGCTTCGGAGTTTCTCGTCGCCGGCGATTACTCGCGCGCCCTGCGCGCCTTTGACATGTTCATCGAAGCCTTTCCCAATCATCCGCGCACGGCGGACGCGAGGTTCCGTCTTGGCGAGGTCTATCTGGCGACGAACAAGAACGCCGAAGCTGCGGACACTTTCATCGCGTTTATCCGGGCCTATCCGAACAGCGCGAGGAACGCCGAGGCCTACTTGAAGCTCGGCACCGCGTTCTCGCGGCTCAATCAGCAAAGCGAGGCGTGCAAGGTGTTCAAGACCTTGAAGTCCAAATATCCGAC
>JACADX010000086.1 GCA_013389125.1 Parvularculaceae bacterium
CTCTCGACGCCGGAATTTCGCGCGATCGAAGAAGAAATGGCGCCGAAACTCGCCGAGTTCTCGTCAAAGATCACGCAGAACGAGAAACTGTTCGCGCGCGTCAAGGCGGTTTACGAAAGTCCTCGCGTCAAAAGGATGAAGCCCGAAGAACAGCGTCTCGTGCAGCTTGTCTATGACGGCTTTGCACGCGAAGGCGCAACGCTCGAAGGCGCGGCGAAGGAGCGATACGCCGCGATCGACAAACGGCTCGCCGAACTTTACACGAAGTTCGGCAACAACGTCCTCCATGACGAGGAAAGCTACGTAACCTATCTGAGGAAGACGCAGCTCGGCGGTCTGCCCGAATCCCTCGTTAAAGCGGCGGCGGCGGCGGCGGAAGCGCGCGGCCGCAAGGGCGAATATGCGATCACCAACACGCGCTCGGCGATGGACCCGTTCCTCACCTTCTCGACCGAACGCCCGCTCCGCGAGAAGGTCTGGCGGACCTATTACGGCCGCGGCGACAACGGCGACGCGTTCGACAACAACGCGATCATCGCGGAAATCCTGAAGCTCCGGGACGAACGCGTCGGCCTTCTCGGTTACGACAATTACGCGGCCTGGCGGCTCGAGAATCGCATGGCGAAAACGCCCGAGAACGCCATGAAGCTCATGGAAGGCGTCTGGAAGGCGTCGGTCGCGCGCGTCAGGGAAGAAGTCGCCGATATGCAAAAGGTCGCGGACGCTGAAGGCGCGAACATCAAGATCGAACCCTGGGATTACCGCTTTTACGCCGAGAAAGTGCGGAAGGCGAAGTACGATCTCGATTCCGACGAAGTGAAGCAGTATCTCGAGCTCGGCAAGCTTCGCGAGGCGATGTTTTTCGTCGCCGGCGAACTCTTCAACTTCAATTTTGCGCCGGTCGCCGAAGGAACGGTTCCCGTCTTCCATCCCGACGTCAAGGTCTGGGAGGTGACCGACCGGACAAGCGGCGCGCATGTCGGCCTCTGGTATCTCGATCCCTTCGCAAGGCCAGGCAAACGATCGGGCGCGTGGGCGACGAGCTATCGCAGCCACGAGACCTTCAACGGCGAGCGGACCGTCCTTTCGTCAAACAACTCGAACTTCGTCAAACCGGCGCCGGGCGAGCCGCTATTGATTTCATGGGACGATGCTGAAACCTATTTCCACGAATTTGGGCACGCCTTGCACGGACTTTCGTCACGGGTCGCCTACCCGACGTTGAATTCCGGCGTCCGCGACTACACGGAATTTCAGTCGCAGCTGCTCGAACGCTGGCTGCCGACCGATGAAGTGATCTCGCGCTTTCTCGTCCACTATAAGACCGGCGAGCCGATGCCCAAGGCGCTGGTCGAGAAAGTGAAGGCGGCGGCGAACTTCAACCAGGGCTTCATCACGACGGAGTACCTCGCCTCGGCGCTCGTCGACATGCGCTTCCACACGACCGATCCGGCGGCGATCGACCCGGACAGGTTCGAGCGCGAGACGCTCGCTGAACTCGGAATGCCGTCGGAAATCGTCATGCGGCATCGCTCGCCGCATTTCGGGCATATCTTCGACGGCGAAGGCTACTCCGCCGGCTATTACGGCTATATGTGGGCGGATGTTTTGACCGCCGACGCGGCCGAGGCGTTCGCGAAGGCGCCGGGCGGCTTTTACGACAAGGACCTCGCGCGGAGCCTTGTCGACAATCTTTTCGCCGCGAGAAACTCGATCGACCCGGCGGAGGCGTACCGGCGTTTCCGCGGACGGGACGCCGAAGTCGAAGCGCTGATGCGTGACCGCGGATTCCCCGCCGGATCGACCGATTGACCGCTGTCCTTGCGCCGCGCTGGCGCGCCAAACGTCTTCGTTCGGCGCATGACGTTCGAGGCGAAGAACGTCGGCGCGACCGGCAAGGCGCATCGGCCGCGCGCAACCCCCCGGCAATCTCGCGACGCGGCCGGCGCGGCAGGACGCCGCGGAGCCGTTCCTCTCGTAAATTCAAGCAATTAACGGGAGAATCCGCGCCTTGACGCTATGCGGCGGCGCCGCTAGGTTCCGCGCCGTCTTTAAGGGTGCGGCGGTCGTTCGCGCCCCTCTTCGGGCACGCCAATGTCAGATGGCGCCAAGCAGGATCCTCCCTCGCTCGATGAGTTCGCCAAACGCCTCGATGACGCCCGCGGGCGCCAGGAGACGGACGGCGGCTCGGGTCGGACGAGGGGCGTAGCGCTCGGACGCGCGTTTCGCGTCGGGTCGGAACTCTTGGCGGGCCTTCTTGTCGGCGCGCTCCTGGGAGCGGGTGCGGATGCGCTTTTCGACACGAAGCCCTGGCTTCTTCTTGTCGGCATCCTCATGGGATTTGCGGCGGGCGTCCTCAACGTCGCTCGTGCATTCAGAGAGTTGGGCAGGTCGGCCGAAAGGGACGCCGACGCCAGCGGGCGAAAACCGTCCGGGCAGGGATGATCCTCCCTCGCCCCGGTTCGGCGAAGGGAACGGACGCGATGATCGGCAGCATGATCGAGGGCCTTAGGACGCCGTCATTTCAGGCGGCGGGCCCCATGGAGCAGTTCGAGGTCCTGCCGATCATACCGCTGACGCTCGGGAACATCGACGTCTCCTTCACCAATTCCTCGCTGTGGATGGTGATCGGCGTCGGTCTCGTCATCGCGTTTTTCTTCGCTGCGACCAGCCGGCGCGCGCTCATTCCGGGACGCCTGCAGTCGGTCGCGGAAATCCTCCATGAATTCGTCGCCAATCTCGTGCGCGACACGATCGGCCATGACGGCAAGAAGTTCTTTCCTTACGTCTTCACGCTTTTCATCTTCATCCTCGTCGCCAATTACCTCGGCCTCATTCCGTCCGTTCCGGGATCGGCGCACCAGTTCCACGTATTCACGACGACAAGCCACATCATCGTCACCTTCGCGCTCGCGCTCCTTACGATCGGCATCGTGGTCGTCTACGGCTTCGCCAAGAACGGCCTTAAGTTCCTGAAGCTCTTCGCGCCGTCGGGCCTGCCGTTCGCCTTGTATTTCCTGATCGTGCCGATCGAGATCATCTCGTTCCTGTCGCGCCCGATCAGCCTCGGCGTCCGATTGTTCGCGAACATGCTCGCCGGCCACATCATCTTGAAGCTCTTCGCGATGTTCGTGACCATGCTTCTCGCCGCGCCGTTCGCGTTCAAGGCGCTGGCGATCGCGCCGTTCGCGGGCTCGGTCGCGATCTTCTTCCTCGAGCTTCTGGTCGCCGCGCTTCAGGCCTACGTCTTCGCGATCTTGACCTGCATCTACCTTTCCGACGCGGCGCACGCGGCGGATCACTAGTCGAATTCTTCGTTCCCTCGCGGCGACCGGGCCAACCGCGGAACAGGGATAACCGGCTCTCAAAGACCTCAAGGAGTTCACCCCATGGAAGTTGAAGCGGCAAAACTGATCGGCGCCGGCATTGCAGCTGTCCCGCTCGCCGGCGCGGGCGTCGGCCTCGGCCTCATCTTCGGCAACTTTCTCGCCGGCGCATTCAGAAATCCGTCCGCGGCCGCGGCGAACCAGCAGACGATGCTGCTCGCCTTCGCGCTGACCGAATTCACGGGCCTTTTGGGCTTCGTGATCGCGATGATCATCCTTTACGCGTTCTAGTCGCCGCAGCTTAACCAAGAGAGGCGGGCGTCATGCTCCCTTCCCTCGTCCTCTTCGCCGCGGAATCGGCGGAAGGGGCTGAAAAAGCCGGTTTGCCGCAGCTCGATTCCTCGACCTGGCCGAGCCAGCTCTTCTGGCTTGCGCTGACTTTCGGCGTTCTTTACTGGCTGATGTCGACCTACTTCCTGCCGCGCATCGGCGCCGCGCTTGAAGAGCGCCGCGACCGGATCGCGGACGACCTCGACAAGGCGGCCGAAGGGCGGCGCATGGCGGAGGAAGCGGAGGCTGAGTACAGCCGCTCGCTCGCCGACGCCCGCGCCAAGGCGCAAGCGATCGCCGCGCAAACGCGCGATGAGGTTTCGACGGAAGTCTCGACGATGCAAAAGGAAGCCGAGGAAAGCCTCGCGGAGAAAACCGAAGCGGCTGAAACGCGCATTCGCGACATGAAAGCGTCGGCGGCGGCGAAGGTCCGCGAGGCGGCCGCGGACACGACGCGCGCGATCGTCGAGGCGCTGATCAAGGAATCGCCGGTCGATTCCGTCGTCGCGGCGGCCGTCGCGAAGGCCGCCGGGAAGGCCTAGGAAAAGAAGCATGCTGAACCTTATCCTTGCTTTCGCCGCAGCCGCCGAGGAGGCCACGCACGGCGCCGCCGAAGCGCCCGCCGGCATCTTTGAGGACCCGACCTTCTGGGTCCTTGTCGCTTTCCTCGTCGTCATCGCCATCCTCGCGCGCGCCGACGTCCCGAAGAGGATCGTCGGCGTGCTCGACAAGCGCGCGCAATCGATCGCCGACGAGCTTGATCGCGCGCGCGCTCTTCGCGACGAAGCGCAAGAGCTCCTCGCGAAATACCAGCGCCGCCAGCGCGAGGCGGAAGAAGAGGCTGAAAGCATCATCGAGCAGGCGAAAATCGACGCCGAGCGGATCGCCGATGAGGCGCGCGCGAAAATCGAAGAGCAGCTCGAGCGCCGCGCCAAAGCCGCCGAGGAGAAGATCGCAAGAGCCGAAGCGCAGGCGATCGCCGAAGTCAGAAGCCGGACCGTCGACATCGCGATCGAAGCGGCGCGCGACATCATCCGCTCAAGGATGGATCAGGGGGCGCAGTCGGCGCTCGCCGAACGCGCGATCGACGAGCTCGGCGGCAAGCTTCACTGACGCGGCATGAGCGCGGAACGGGTCAAACGATCGCCTTCCGCCGCCGCCGATATTCTTCGCTTCTGGTTCGCCGAGGCCGGCAAGAAGAAATGGTTTCGCGGCGGCCCCGATTTCGACGCCGAAATCCGCGCGCGATTTTCAGATCATCACGCCGCAGCGGCCGCGGGGCTCCTTGAGCCCTGGCGGACGACGCCCGCGGGCGCCCTCGCCCTCGTTATCACGCTCGACCAGTTCTCGCGCAACCTCTTCCGCAAGGACGCGCGCGCCTTCGCCGCCGATCCCTATTGCCGCCTTGTCGCTGACGGCGCGATCAGGCGCCGTTTCGACAGGGCCGCCTCCGTTGAGGCGCGTCCCTTCTTCTATTTGCCTTTCATGCATTCGGAGCGCCTTGACGACCAGCGCCGCTCCGTCGCGCTCTTCAAGGCGATCTCTCCCGCCTCGCCGAACATTCCCTACGCGATCGAACACGCGCGGATCATTGAGCGCTTCGGCCGGTTCCCGCACCGCAACGACGTTCTCGGCCGGACATCGTCGCCCGCCGAAATCGCCTATTTGAAGCACGGTGGATTCAGGGGCTAGAGCGGCGTGCGCTGAAGTGTGCGCGGTTCAGCTCGTAAACGCCGCGACGATCAAATTCGGGAGCTAGCGTCCCGATTCCGAATCATGGCGCGAAGCTCTAGCGCGCGTTTCCGAAACGCGTGAGCGTTTTGCGGATCAAAGCGCGCGCAAACGAAAGACCGAGACCGCGTTTCGGGAAATGCGATCACGCGCGGCGCGAAGCCGGTCAATCGTTCATGTTCTGCCCGCCGTCGTCCATTTTCTGCGGACGTCGCCAATAATGAAACTGCGGCGTCCAATCCTCTGCGCCGACGCCGCCGAGCGCGAGAAGATGCCAGACCGGGTTGTAAAGATCGCCCGGCCCGAAGGCCGCGCGCCCCCGCCGGAAGATGCGTCCGTCGCGACGCTCATAGACGACCGCGCCCGGATAATTTCCGTCGCCGACCGACTGCTCCATCATGTAGGGACCGCCGCCGTGGCTCGCCATGCGGAAGCGCCAGCCGCGGTCCTGCGCAAGGCGCCGCTGCACGTCCGGCGGATCCTTTGAGACGAGCGCGACCGCCATCGCATCCTCAAGGTGCGCAAGAACGCCGTTGATGCCGTCCGCCCACAAAGTGCAATAGCGGCAGCCCTCGCCCATATTGTGAATGACGAGAAGGCGGTCGCGTCCCGCGAAGAGCCTTGACAGCGTCGTTTCGCCGTCGGGCGTCGCGAAGGCGTAGTCCTTGACCTCGACCGGCGGCTCGGCCTTGCGAAGGCCGGCGAGCGTCAGCGCTTTTTCCATGATTTCCAATTCGAGGCGGTCAGCGTCGGTCATGTCGATCCTTCCGTTCGACTGCCGCGGGAGCTTCCGTCTTCCGCCCGGCCGTTGCAACTCGTCGCGCCGCGGACGCTGCCGGGCGAAATTACATTGCAATGCAAGTCGCCTTGCAATACCACCTCCCTATGGATGTCGAGGCGTGGAAATCCCAGCTTCGTAAGGGCGCGGCCGAGCTTGCGGTGCTCGCGCTTCTCGACGAGACGGCGCGTTCGGGCATCGGGCTCCTCGACGCGCTTGAAGCGCGTCCCGAAATCGGCCTTTCCGACGGATCGATCTATCCCCTCCTTAATCGGCTCGAACGCGAGGGCCGGATCGAGGGGCGCTGGCAGACGCCGCGCGGCGGCGGTCGCGGACAGAAAATCTACGCCCTGACCGGCGAAGGACGCTCGGCGCTGAAATCGATGCGTGCGGCCTGGACCGGTTTCAGGGACGAACTGAGCGAGATTGTGGGAGGATCGAGATGAGCGACGACCGCAAGATTGACGACTATCTGAAAGCGCTTGCGCGATCCTTGCGCGTCTTGCCCGAGCGCGACCGCGACGACATCGTCGCCGAAATCCGCGCGCATCTGGAACACCGCGCCGGCGAAGGAAAACTCGCCGACGCGATGAAGGCGCTCGGCGGTCCCGAGACTTGCGCGCGCGCCTTCATCGAAGAAATCAAGATCCAGTCGGCGTTCGCCGACGGCGGTCCGACGAAGACGTTCGGCGCCCTTCTGGCGCTCGCCTCGGCGCGCGTCACGGCGACGGCCGGCCTGTTCTTTTCAGGCATTTTTTACATCCTCGCCGCCGCTTTCGTGTTTATCGGCTTTTACGAAATGGTGGCGCCCGAAACCGTCGGTCTCTGGTCGGACCCGGCGCACGGCTCGTTCTTTTTCGGCACGATGGACGATCCGCCCTCGCCGACCGCGCGCGAACTTCTCGGGCGCTGGCTCGTCCCGGTCGCCGCCGCGCTCGCCGTTCTGTTCTTTGTATTTGCGCAGTGGCTGACAAAGCTCTTCTTGCGGCTGATGATGAGAAAGGGCCGGCCCGGCGCGATTTGACGCTTCGGGTTGCCTGCCGCGTCAATCCACGTAAACTTCGCCGCCTCGGACCAGCGCGCCGGGCGTAGAAGCGGAAACCGGTTTTGCGCGAAAA
>JACADX010000205.1 GCA_013389125.1 Parvularculaceae bacterium
GGAGTGACGTCATGAAAGCTTCTGAAGCGCGCGACCTGACGGAAGACCAGCTCAAGGATCGCCTTTTGCTGCTCAAGAAAGAACAGTTCAACCTGCGTTTCCAGCGGGCCTCGGGCCAGCTTGAGAAGACGGCGCGGATCGGCGAGGTCCGCAAGGACATCGCCCGGATCAAAACCGTGCTGACGCAAAAGAAGTCGGCGAAATAGGACGAGGACGGGATAATGCCGAAACGGATTCTGCAGGGAGTGGTCGTCAGCGACAAGGGCGCGAAGACGGTCGTCGTCAGCGTCGAGCGGACGTTCAAGCATCCGATGCTTCAAAAGACGTTGAAGCGCTCGAAGCGCTTTCACGCCCATGACGAGAAGGACGCCTATAAGGTCGGCGACCTCGTGCAGATTCAAGAATGTCCGCCGAAGTCGAAACTGAAGCGTTGGGAAGTGATCGGCCTCGGCTCGAAGAGCTGAGGACGCGTAGGAAAAGAGGCCGGACGAAAGTCCGAGGAGGGTCGACATGATCCAGATGCAGACAAATCTCGACGTCGCCGACAATTCGGGCGCCAAGCGCGTTCAGTGCATCAAGGTGCTCGGCGGCTCGAAGCGCAAATACGCCAGCGTCGGCGACGTCATCGTCGTGTCGGTGAAGGAGGCGATTCCGCGCGGCCGCGTGAAGAAAGGCCAGGTGATGAAGGCGGTCGTCGTCAGGACGGCCAAGGACATCAAGCGCAAGGACGGCTCGGTCATCCGCTTCGACCGCAACGCGGCGGTGCTTATCAACAATCAGAAAGAGCCGATCGGCACCCGGATTTTCGGTCCGGTGACCCGCGAACTTCGCGCGGCCAACCACATGAAGATCGTCTCGCTCGCGCCGGAGGTCCTCTAAATGGCGGCCAAAATCAAGAAGGGCGACAAAGTCGTCGTGCTCGCGGGCAAGCACCGCGGCGAGCAGGCGGAAGTTCTGAAGGTTTTTCCGAAGGACGACCGGGTTCTCGTCAAGGGCGTCAACGTCGTCGCCAAGCACGAAAAGCAGACGGCGACGTCGCGCGGCGGCATTCTGCGCGAAGAAGCGCCGATCCACATTTCGAATGTCGCGCTTCTCGGCAAGGACGGGAAACCGACTCGCGTCGGGTTCAAGATCGACGAAAAAGGCAAGAAGGCGCGGATCGAGCGCCGCACAGGCGAGGTCGTCAATGGCTGAGGCAGCGAAATATACGCCGCGGCTCAAGAAGCATTACAATGACAAGGTGCGCGGCGCCTTGAAGCGGAAGTTCGGCTACAAGAACGACATGATGACGCCCCGCATCGAGAAGATCGTCATCAATATGGGCGTCGGCGACGCGGTCAATGACCGCAAGGCGATCGACCAGGCGGCGGCCGATCTCGCCAAAATCGCCGGCCAGAAGCCGGTCCTGACGAAAGCCAAGAAGTCGATCGCGAATTTCAAGCTCCGCGACGGCATGGCGATCGGCTGCAAGGTGACGCTTCGAAAAGACCGCATGTACGAGTTTCTCGACAGGCTGGTGACGGTCGCGCTTCCGCGCGTCCGGGACTTCCGCGGCCTGTCGCCGAAAAGCTTCGACGGCCGGGGCAACTATGCGCTCGGCCTCAAGGAACACATCGTGTTTCCGGAGATCAATTATGACGACGTCGAAACGGTTCGCGGCATGGACGTGATCGTCTGCACGTCGGCGCGCACGGACGACGAGGCGCGCGCGCTGCTCACGGAGTTCAACTTTCCGTTCCGGAAGTAGCGGCGGGCAAGAAGGATTGGATAGGCGAGGTCCGGCTGACCGGATACCGGCCTAACGGAGGACTGAATGGCCAAGACATCAATGATCGAGCGGGATCTGAAGCGCCGAAGGCTCGCCAAGAGCTATCACGCGCGCCGCGCCAAGCTGAAAGCGATCATCAAGGACAAGTCGAAATCCGCGGAAGACCGCTTTGCCGCGTCGCTGAAACTCGCCGAGCTGCCGCGCAATTCGTCGAAGACGCGCATCCGCAACCGCTGCCTCGTCTCGGGCCGGCCGCGCGGGTTCTACAGGAAACTGAAAATGTCGCGGCTCGCGCTGCGTCAACTCGGCTCGGAGGGCAAGATCCCCGGGCTCGTCAAGGCGAGCTGGTAAGGAGAATTCCGCAAATGGCGATCAATGATCCTATCGGCGATCTGATTACGCGCATCCGAAACGCGCAAATGCGAAAGCATCACTCGCTGTCCGTGCCGGCCTCGAAGCTCCGGGGCCGCGTGCTCGACGTCCTCGCGGACGAAGGCTATATCCGCGGCTATTCGCGCGTCGAGCATGAAGGCAAGAAGCCGGAATTCGACATTGAGCTCAAATATTTCGAAGGCGCGCCGGTCATTACGCACATCAGGCGCGTGTCGAAGCCGGGCCGGCGAGTCTATTCGTCGGTTTCCGACCTGCCTTCCGTGCGGAACGGCCTTGGCATATCGGTCGTCTCGACTCCGAAGGGCGTGATGTCCGATGCGGCGGCGCGGGCGGCCAATGTCGGCGGCGAAGTTCTGTTTCAGGTCTACTAGGACCGTTCGAAGGAGACGTGATCGATGTCACGGATTGGTAAGAAGCCGGCGCCCGTCCCGAAAGGCGTCACCGTATCGGTGGCCGGCCAGACCGTCACCGCGAAAGGTCCGAAGGGCGAACTCAAATTCGTCGTCAACGATCTTTGCGCCGTCGCGCTTGAAGACGGCAAGGTTGCGGTCGCGCCATTGGACAAGAGTTCGAAGGAGGCGCGCGCGCTGTGGGGCATGAGCCGCACGATGATCGTCAATCTGATGGAAGGCGTCGCGAACGGCTATTCGAAAAAGCTTGAGCTTGTCGGAGTCGGGTATCGGGCGGCGCTCAAGGGGACGAACCTCAGCCTTGCGCTCGGCTATTCGCACGAGGTGGACTTTCCGGCGCCCAAGGGCGTCAAGTTTGAAACGCCGAAGCCGACCGAGATCATCGTGTCGGGCATTGACAAGCAACTCGTCGGAGAGACCGCCGCGAAGATCCGCAGCCTTCGTCCGCCGGAGCCCTATCAGGGAAAAGGCGTCCGCTATGAAGGCGAGTACATCTTCCGCAAGGAAGGCAAGAAGAAGTAGAGCCATGACAAGCAGCACGGTGAAAAAGGCGAAAGCGAAGCGCATTCTGCGCAATCGCGCCAAGATCCGGTCGGTGGCGAACGGCCGTCCGCGCCTGTCGGTGTTCCGATCGTCGAAAAACATCTCGGCGCAGATCATCGACGACGCGGCCGGCAGGACGATCGCGTCGGCGTCGTCGCTCGACAAGGCGATCAAGGGCGAGCTCGCGAAGGGCGCCGACAAGGCGGCGGCGGCGAAGGTCGGCAAGGCGCTCGCCGAGCGCGCCATCAAGGCCGGCGTCAAGGAAGTCATCTTTGATCGCGGGGGATACATGTATCACGGGCGCGTCAAGGCGCTCGCGGATGCGGCTCGCGAAGCCGGTCTGAGCTTTTAAAGAGTTCAAGGAGAAACGCATGGCGCGTGAGGACAGAGAAGAAGGCGGCGAGCGCGGCGGACGACGCGAACGCGGAGAGCGCGGCCGCGGACGCGGGCGCGGCGGCTCCGAGCGCGAGGAGCGCGACGAGTTCGTCGACAAGCTCGTCGCGATCAATCGCGTCGCCAAGGTCGTCAAAGGCGGCAAGAACTTCGGCTTCGCCGCGCTCGTGGTCGTCGGCGATCAGAAGGGCCGCGTCGGCTACGGCAAGGGGAAGGCCCGCGAAGTGCCGGAAGCGATCCGCAAAGCCTCGCAGGAAGCCAAGCGCAGCCTCGTTCGCATCCCGCTGCGCGAGGGCAGAACGCTGCATCATGACGCGCACGGACGCTGGGGCGCCGGCAAGGTCGTCCTGCGCGCCGCGGCGCCGGGAACCGGCATCATCGCCGGCGGCCCGATGCGCGCCGTCTTTGAAACGCTCGGCGTACAAGACGTCGTCGCGAAATCGCTCGGCTCGTCGAACCCCTACAATATGGTTCGCGCGACGATCGACGCGCTGAAGGCGCAGACAAGCCCGCGCACGATTGCATCAAAGCGCGGCAAGAAGGTTTCGGAAATTCTCGGCAGTCGGACCGGCGGCGGCGAGCCGTCGCCCGCCGACGCCGCTTGAGCGGCAGGCGGAGTCTCATGACCAAGAAAGCGATAAAGACCTTGAAGGTGCGCCAGACCGGCAGTCCGCAACGGCGCCCCAAAGAACAGCGCGCGACGCTGGTCGGCCTCAAACTCAACAGGATCGGGCGCGTCGCCGAACTTGAGGATACGCCGTCTGTGCGCGGAATGATTTCAAAAGTCTCCCACATCGTCGAAATCGTCGATTAGGGAAGAGCGAGGGCGAGGCGCCGTCGGGCCGGGAGCGGCCTGCGGCGTCGCAAGTCCAAAGGAGCGTTTATGAAACTCAATGAAATCGCCGACAATGACGGCGCACGCTACAAGTTCAAGCGCGTCGGGCGCGGCATCGGTTCCGGCAAGGGCAAGACCGCCGGGCGGGGCGTCAAAGGCCAGCTCGCGCGTTCGGGCGTCAAGGGCATTCGCCAGTTCGAAGGCGGCCAGATGCCGCTCTATATGCGAATGCCGAAGCGCGGCTTTAACAAGCCGAACCGCGCGAAATATGTGGAAGTGAACATCGGCCGCATCCAGGCGGCGATCGACGCCGGGAAGCTTGACGCGAAGTCGAAGATTGACGCCGCCGCGCTGATCGCCGCCGGCGTCCTGCGCCGCAGCCAGGACGGCGTGCGCCTTCTCGGGGTCGGCGATCTCAAGTCCGCGATCACGATCGAGGTCGCTTACGCGACGGCCGGCGCGCGCGCCGCAGTCGAAAAAGCGGGCGGGGAAGTGACGGCGACGCAGGCGCGGGCGGCGGATGAGAAGCCTTCGCCGGCGAAAGCCGCGAAAAAAGGCGGGAAAGAGTAGCGCGGGCGCTGTTGCGGATGGGCCGCCGGGTCGCCATATGGCGCGGACCGCGTGCGGCGATCACCGCTCCGCTCATGTGTTTTGACATTTATGCCCGCTCGTTGCGCGTCTGCGTCCGGGCAGGGCGGATCGGTCGTTTATGACATCGGCAGCCGAGCAGTTTGCGTCGAACATCAACCTCGCATCCTTCGCCAAGGCGGAGGAGCTGAAAAAGCGCATCCTGTTCACGCTCGGCGCGCTCATCGTCTATCGCATCGGTACCTATATTCCGCTGCCCGGGATCAATCCCGAAGCGTTCTCGCAGCAGTTCCAGTCGCAGACCGGCGGCCTTCTCGGCACGCTCAACATCTTCGCCGGCGGCGCCGTCGAGCGCATGGCGATCTTCGCGCTCAACATCATGCCGTATATTTCGGCGTCGATCATCGTGCAGCTGATGACCTCGGTCATTCCGTCGCTTGAGAAGCTGAAGAAAGAGGGCGAGCAGGGCCGCCGCCAGATCAATCAGTATACGCGTTATCTCACCGTCGGCCTTGCGACCCTCCAGGGCTATTTCATCGCGATCAACCTGCAGAACTCGACGGGCGGCGTCCCGATCGTCGCCGAGCCGGGGCCGTTCTTCCTGGTGACGGCGGTCGTCACGCTGGTCGGCGGCGTGATGTTTCTGCTCTGGCTCGGCGAGCAGATCACGGCGCGCGGCATCGGCAACGGCGTGTCGCTGATCATCTTCGCCGGCATCGTTGCGGAGCTGCCGCGCGCGGCCGCCGGCCTCTTGGCGCTTGGTCGCGGCACGGCGGGCGCGCAGTCGCTTCCTATCGGCGTCGTTATTCTCGTCATCGTGATGTCGTTCGCGCTGATCACCTTCGTCGTATTCATGGAGCGTTCGCAGCGCCGGATCGTCGTCCAATATCCGCGACGCCAGGTCGGCATGCGCATGACGCAAGGCGAAAAATCGCATCTGCCGCTGAAGCTCAACACCGCCGGCGTCATTCCGCCGATCTTCGCCTCGTCGCTTCTCCTGTTGCCGGCGACGATGGCGGGCGCGATCGGACAGGACTCGCCCGAATGGCTGCAAAACCTGCAGCTTTGGTTCGCGCCCGGGCGGCCGCTTTATGTCGCGCTCTACGGCCTCGGCATTCTCGGGTTCACCTTTGTCTACACATCGGTCGTTTTCAATACGCAAGACGTCTCGGACAATCTCAAAAAGTACGGCGGCTTCATTCAAGGGTACCGCCCGGGCGCGCGCACGGCTGAGTATCTTGATTACGTTCTGACGCGCCTCACCGTCATCGGCGGCCTCTATCTCGCATTCGTCTGCCTGATGCCGGAGTTTCTGCGGATGGCCTATCCGTCGATCCCGGTCTATCTCGGCGGCACCTCGCTCCTCATCGTCGTCTCGGTGACGCTCGATACGGTCGGACAAATTCAGGGCCATCTCCTCGCGCAGCAATATGAGAGCCTGATCAAGAAATCGAAGCTCCGGGGCGGCAAGAAATGATTCTGATCCTGCTTGGGCCGCCAGGCGCCGGAAAAGGGACGCAAGCCGAGCGCATCGTCAGGACCCGCGGGATCCCGCAGCTTTCAACGGGCGACATGTTGCGCGCGGCGATCGCTTCCGGTTCATCCCTCGGCAAGAAGGTGCAAGCGATCATGGATCGCGGCGATCTTGTCTCCGACGATATCATCGAGGACATCGTCTCCGCCCGCATCAAGGAGCCGGACTGCAAACGCGGATTCATCCTTGATGGGGCCGTCCGCACCGTCGGCCAGGCGAAAATGATCGATCGCGTCCTCAAGAAGCATAAGCGCGAGCTTGACGTCGTCATCGAGATCGAGGTTGACGAGGAAGAGCTGGTGAACCGCCTCAGGAAACGGATCGCTGACGCGAAAGCGGCCGGCAGGCCGGTCCGGGCGGACGACAATGAGGAGACTTTCCGGAAACGGCAGGCTGTCTACAGGGAGCAGACTGCCCCCTTGATCCCTTACTATCGAAAGCAGGGGAAGCTCCGGAAGGTTGACGGAATGGGGTCGGTTGAGGAGGTCGCCTCCGAGATTGACGCGATTCTGGACGAATTTGCCGCGGCGTAAGGCCGAAACGCCGCGGGTTTGGCATTGACGAGGCAGGGGGGCGGCTCTATTTACCCGCCTTCCGCCACGAAGGCGTTCGGCTCGCTCGCCCCTGCCGGGACAACCGGGAAGGGCGCTCGGGCCTTGTTTTGCAGCTGGAGGCCGTCCCCTCGGGCGGCCGGCGGATTGAAGGAAAAGAGGAAGAGCCCATGGCTCGCATAGCCGGCGTCAACATCCCGACGAACAAGCGCGTCGTCATCGCCCTTCGCTACATTCACGGCATCGGGCCCGCGCTCGCCAAGGAAATCTGCGACAAGATCGGCATTCCGCCGCAGCGTCGCGTTCATGAATTGTCCGACGCCGAGATCCTCCAGATCCGCGAGACGATCGACGCCAATTACGCGGTTGAAGGCGACCTTCGCCGCGAAGTCGCGATCAACGTGAAGCGGCTCATGGACATGGCCTGCTATCGCGGTCTGCGCCACCGCCGCGGTCTGCCGGTTCGCGGTCAGCGCACCCATACCAACGCCCGGACGCGCAAAGGCCCTGCGAAACCGATCGCCGGGAAGAAGCAAGCGACCGCGAAGAAATAACAAGGAACAGAGTCAATGGCGAAAGCTCCTGCCGCCGATAAAGCCGCCGCCGGCGCGACGCGCGTCCGTCGCCGCGAGCGCAAGAATATCACGACGGGGGTCGTGCACGTGAACGCGTCCTTCAACAACACGATGGTGACGGTGTCGGACGAGCAGGGGAATACGGTGTCCTGGTCGTCCGCTGGAACGATGGGATTCAAGGGGTCGCGAAAATCGACGCCCTACGCCGCGCAGCTTGCGGCCGAAGACGCCGCCAAGAAAGCGATGGAGCACGGCCTTAAGACCGTCAACGTTGAGGTGATGGGTCCGGGTTCGGGACGGGAAAGCGCGCTTCGCGCCCTCCAGTCCGTCGGCCTCACGGTCAACATGATCCGCGACGTGACGCCGATTCCGCACAATGGATGCCGCCCGCGCAAGCGCCGCCGGGTCTGACGGATTTCATCGGCCGTCCGCGCACGGCCTCCTTTAGCATTGCGGCGCCGTCCGCTGGAGCAAGACGAATGGTCGTTGAAAAGAACTGGCAAGAACTCATCCGCCCGAGCAAGCTCGAGGTGAATGCGGGCGTTGATCCGCAGCGCCGCGCGACGCTGATCGCGCAGCCCTTGGAACGCGGCTTCGGTCTGACGCTCGGCAATTCCCTGCGACGGATCCTTTTGTCGTCGCTGCAGGGCGCCGCGGTCACGTCAATACAGATTGACGGCGTCGTTCACGAGTTCTCGTCGATTCCGGGCGTCCGGGAGGATGTGACGGACATCGTGCTCAACGTAAAGCAGCTCGCGCTGCGGTCGCACGCCGACGGTCCAAAGCGTCTCGTCCTCAAGAAGTCGACGCCGGGCCCCGTGACGGCGGGCGACATCGAGCCGAATTCCGCGGTCGATATTCTGGACCGCCATCAGGTCATCTGCCACCTCGACGAGGGCGCTTCGTTGCGCGTCGAACTGACGGTCCAGTCCGGCAAGGGCTACGTGCCGGCGGACCGCAATCGTCCGGAAGACGCGCCGATCGGCCTTATTCCGATCGACAGTCTTTATTCGCCGGTCAAGCGGGTCGCCTATCGCGTCGAGAACACGCGCGAGGGCCAGGTGCTCGACTATGACCGCCTCATTCTCGACGTCGAGACGAACGGCTCGCTGTCGCCAGACGACGCTGTCGCCTATGCGGCGCGCATCCTTCAGGACCAGCTCGCGATCTTCGTCAATTTCGACGAGCCGAAGAAGGACCTTGGCGGCGGCCTCCGCGAGGAGCTTCCGTTCAATCCGGCGCTCTTGAAAAAGGTCGACGAGCTCGAGCTTTCGGTGCGGTCGGCGAACTGCCTTAAGAACGACAACATCGTCTATATCGGCGACCTCATCCAGAAGACCGAAGCGGAGATGCTCCGGACGCCGAACTTCGGGCGCAAATCCTTGAATGAGATCAAGGAAGTGCTGGCGGCGCTCGGCCTACATCTCGGCATGGACGTGCCCGACTGGCCGCCGGAGAACATCGAAGACCTCGCGAAGAAGTACGAACAATAGAAGGAGACGGCCGGCCGCATCGCAGCGCCCCGGTCCGAAACGGAGATCGATCAATGCGCCACGGTTTCGCCCTTAGAAAACTCAACCGAACGCATGAGCACCGGAAGGCGATGTTCGCCAACATGGCCGCCGCGCTGATCAAGCACGAACAGATCACAACGACGCTGCCGAAAGCCAAGGAGCTTCGCCCCATCGTCGAGAAATACGTGACGATGGCGAAGAAGGCGCGAAAAGAGCCGAAAAACGCGCTTAATCTGCGCCGGCTCGCGACGTCGCGCCTTCGCGATGAGACGCAGGCGAAGAAGCTTTTCGACACGCTCGGGGCCCGCTATGCGGATCGAAACGGCGGCTATGTCCGGATCATGAAGGCTGGCTTTCGGCATGGCGACAATGCTCCGATGGCGGTCATTGAATTCGTAGACCGTGATGAGGCGGCGAAGGGCCTCGACTCGGGACCTGTCATCACCGACGAGGAATAGGCGAGCGCACGCAACGCGGGAGTGAGCCGGCGCCCATGCGGCGCCGGTTTTGGCTTATTCGCCGCCGTAATAACCGTGCGTGAACCTCAGATATTCTTCAGCTGCGCCGCTGTCGATCATCGCTTCGGAAAGGTCGGCGCCGTCCTCAAGGTAGCAGCGCGCGACAATCCGCCGGTAGGGATCGATGTCGACATGCTCGCAGGCGAGGGTTCGCCCGAACACAAGGCCGGCGAGCGTTGCGGTCGCTTCGTCGAACCCGGTCTCATTCCGTTCCGGCGCATCGACGCCCCACAACCTGATGCGCGTTGCGAGGCCCTCGAGATAGAAGGTGTCGCCGTCGACGATGCGCGCGACCCTGCCGCGATAGTCGATCGGCGGCGGCGACCGATCGCGCCTTCCGTCGTCTTCGGCAAGCACGATCTGAGGTAGGACCTGATCGGCGGGCGCGTCTTCGATCGTCTCCGACGCCGGAACGGGTTCGATCGCGGCAGGCGCTGCTTGCCGGTCGGCGATTGCGGGCCCGGCTGCGACAGCGGGCGGCTGCGCAAGCGTTTGAGCCGCAACGTCCGGGCGGTTCTCGGCCGCGCTCCCATAGATCCAGCCGGCGCCTACAAGGCAGCCTAAAGCGGCGCTTGAAAGCGCTAGCCGCCACTCGGCCAGAGTGAGCATCGAACGGCCGCGCCCGGCGAATATACGCCGGGCGGGCTTGAACTCCATGAGCGCGCCGCTTTTGCCCATCGGCGAAGCGTTGCGGTTTCGCCCTAATATCGGATTTGCCGGGCCGTTAAGATTGCGCCTTTCGCGGAAAGGTCGAATTCTTCAGGCCGCTTCGGAGCTGTCGACCATGCGCCGAAAGAGGGCCTCGATCGCGTCGCGGCTGACGGGCTTGATGATTCGTTCATCGACGCCGGCGCGCAAAATCCGGTCGTGATCGGCATCGCCGGCGTCGCCCGTCACAAGGACGATCAATGACGCCATCGAGGGTCCGTTTCCGTCCCGGATCGCCCGTGAGGCTTCAAGGCCGGTTAGAACTGGCATCTCCTTGTCGATCAGGATCAGGTCGTAGCGGGCTCTCTCCGCAAGCGCAACGCACGCCGCGCCGTCGGCGGCGAAATCGGCGTCGACGCCGAGGCTGCGAAGATATTCGCCAAGGACGAGGCGGTTGACCTCATTGTCGTCCGCGACGAGCACGCGCAACTTCGATGTCTTGTCCGCGGCCAAAGCAGGCTCGCGCTGAAGGGGCTGAGGAACGCCGACTGTCAGCGCGAGTAGGAACGTCGTTCCGTCAGCCCCCGTCCTCTCGACGCCGACTGAGCCGCCCATTAGCGCGGCAAGGTCGCGGCAGATGGGCAGGCCAAGTCCGGTGCCGCCATATCGCCGCGCAATACCGGCGCCGCCTTGTTCGAACCGCTCGAAGATGCGCTCGACAAGCTGATCAGGAACGCCGCGCCCCGTGTCTTTGACGCGGAACGCGAGCAAGCACCGGCCGTTGGGCTGGATCATCGCGCTCGCCGTCACGGTAATTCCGCCTGCATCCGTGAATTTGACGGCGTTCGACACAAAGTTTTGCAGAATCTGCGAGACGCGCAGGCCGTCCGCCAGCACGACTTCAGGGACCTCGCCGATACAGTCGCCGCTGATCGAAAGGCCCTTGGCGTGGGCGGTCTCGCGCCAAGTGTCGACGACCTGCCGCACGAGTTCGAGCGGGCTGACCGGGTGCGGGTCGATCGCGAACTTTCCCGCCTCGATCTTGGAGAGGTCGAGAAGGTCGTTGAGAATGCGGAGCATTCCCTGTCCGGAGCGGCCGATCGTCCTGGCGAGGCGCTGCTCGGCTTCGGGTATGCCGGCGCGCGCGAGAGAGTCGGCGAGGCCGATCACCCCGTTAAGCGGCGTTCTGAGCTCATGGCTGATCGTTGCGAGAAACGCCGACTTCGCCACCTCCGCCTTGCGCGCCCGGTCCGCGGCGTCCGACAATTCGCTCAAAAACAGGTAGCTTCGCGCGCTGACGAGAATCGAAATCACGGTTGACAGGCCAAGGGCGAAAAGCCCCTGCGCGAAGCGGTTGGTTTCTCGTGCAAAATCGCCGGACGCCATCAGCGGCGGATGCGACAATGACACCTGGTAAAGAAAACAGAGGACGGCGGCGCCGGCGACAAAAAAAGCGATAGCGCCGGTTCGACCGGCCATGAACCCGCACATGATCGGGCCGAGCGCAATGAAGGGAACCAGCGCGGAATTGACGCCCGTGCGATCCGGCAACGCCGAACCCATTATTCCGGCCAGCATCAGCGCTGAATACGCCGCCGCATGAAATGTCGGATTCTTGCGCCAGCGGATAAGAGCGACGAGTCCTGATACGATCATGATGCAAATGACCGTAACCGTGTGGTCATAGGTCCAGCGGTGATAGTTCGCCCAAAGCACGAACATATTGGCGAACTGCGTGACGGCGAAGGTCGCGCCGATCGCCCACGCGGCCCTTATCCGCATGATCGATTCCGCCGAGGCATCGTCGTCGATGCGCAGTGCGCGCTCGATGCGATTGACCAGAGATTGCATGGCGACGGCGGCGGCCCCCCGCGTATACGGTAGCGGGAGTAAACGGACGGCCGCTGAATATTCCGTCAATTCGCCAATGTGATCACGCCTTCGGTACGGCGCTGGGCGCGAAATCCCGCAAATATTGGTTACCGAAACCCTAACGCGGCGGCGCGGCCTGATCGACGAGCGAGAGCCGCGGGACGAGGGCTCCCGGTCGAAGGAGCGCCCCCGGGGCCACGACGGCGTCGGCGCCGATCCTTGCGCCGTCGCCGATCAGCGCGCCGAACTTCTCGACCCCGGTTTCGATAATCTCGCCGTCGAGGACGATGCGGATCGTCTTGTCGGCGCGCTCGTTCCGAAAGTGGGCGATGATCGCGCCGGCTTCGATGTTGGCGCCGCCGCCGATAACGCTGTCGCCGACAAAGGACTGGTGCGCGACTTTCGACTCGCGAAGCATGAATGTCGACTTCAGCTCGCAACAGGGACCGACAATGCACGCCTCGTCAAGAAAGACCCCGCCCCGGAGATAGGCGCTTGCGGCGACAAGGCAGCGCGGCCCGACGATCGCCGGCGCCTTGATGACAGCGCCATGTTCAATCGTCGCCGTCCGGTGAATGGCGACCCCGTCCTGAACGGAATAGCCCGCCAAGACGCCGAGGGCGTTTCGGACAATCGCTTCAGACTTCGAGGTCACGTCCCACGGCAGGCAGCCGAGCAGCGCCGCAAAGGGCCCATCGGCCGCCGACGGGACCCACTCACGAAGGTTGATGGAAGAGTCCAATCGCATTCATCGTCAGGAGCGATCCTAAAGGCGCGCCCGACGGTTTAATCCTATGTCTGGCGCGCCTTTGCGCAAAACCGGTCTCCGCTTTTGCGCCCGGCGCGCTAGTCGTCGTCGCCGCGATTATCCTCGGTCATGTCGCGGCGGAGGTCGGCCTTGGCCTGTTCAATGATCCGGCGCACGTTGATCGGCTCGTCGATGTTCGGCAGCTGAATGACGCCCACGCCCGTGCCGCGCAGGACAAGCGCCCCGTAGCCGAAAATGCGCCCCCAGATCGATTGCTTCAGCAAGATCTCCTCGATCTTGTTCAGGGAAACTTCCTGCGTGTTCCGTGCGATGAGCCCCTTCTTGAAAACGAACCGGTAACTCGTGACGACGATTTCGGTCGTCCAGAGGACGATGAGGTGGTTGATCAGGATAACTGAGCCGATGCCAAAGGCGGTCCAGACGAACCACCAGCCGGCCTGCAATTCCTCATAGGGAATTTTCCGTCCGAACGACCCGAATTGCATGAGGGCGTACATGACAAACGGCGCCGCGCCGAGCGCGAACCAGAGCACCGGGAAAAAACTGAACGTCCAGTTGAAATGCACCCGGTGAACGATGCGCTCGCCCGGCGCCAGGGTCTTTTCGACATAACCCGCCATCGTCCGATTGTTCCCCTTTTTGGGCGCCCCCGCTGGCCCATTCCGTTACCATATATAAGGGCATCGGCGAGGCTTGAAAGCCAAGGGGTGGCGTTGAAAGCCTGGAAAACGCGCGATATGACCCGCGCCTGTTTAATCGAAGAAACGACTGCAACCCTAAAGAGCGCCCTCGGGGCGGCGAAAGCGAATGGCGAAATACCAGTATATCTACTTCATGCAGGGCCTGACGAAAGCCTATCAAGGCGGCAAAAAGGTCTTGGAAAACATCTACTTGCAGTTCTACCCGGACGCCAAGATCGGGATCGTCGGGGTCAACGGCGCGGGCAAGTCGACGCTGCTGCGGATCATGGCCGGCATCGACAAGGAATTTCAGGGAGAGGCCTATCCGGCGGACGGCGCCCGCGTCGGCTTCCTCCCGCAAGAGCCGCAGCTCGATAACGCGAAGACCGTATTTGAAAACGTCATGGAAGGGCTTGGTCCGATCAAGTCGAAAATTGACGCGTTTAACGCCGTCTCGGCGCAGATGGCGGAGGACTATTCCGACGAGTTGATGGAGAAAATGTCGAAACTTCAGGAGGAGATCGACGCCGCCGACGGCTGGGATATCGATTCCAAGGTCGAGATGGCGATGGACGCCTTGCGCTGCCCGCCGGGCGACTGGAAGGTCGACAAGCTGTCTGGCGGCGAGAAGCGCCGTGTCGCGCTCGCCCGGCTTCTCCTGTCGAAGCCCGACCTCCTCCTGCTTGACGAACCGACAAACCATCTCGACGCGGAATCGGTCGCCTGGCTCGAAAATCACCTTCGCGAGTATCAAGGCGCCGTCATCATCGTGACGCACGACCGCTATTTCCTCGACAACGTCACCGGCTGGGTGCTCGAACTCGATCGCGGCCGCGGCATCCCGCATGA
>JACADX010000206.1 GCA_013389125.1 Parvularculaceae bacterium
ACCAAGCTTTGCCTCAAGAACCCGGCGGCCGTCGGCGTGGTGCTGGCGTTGATTGCGCTTCTCGGCGTTGTTTCGATCACCAAGCTCCCGATCCAGCTGCTTCCGAACATCGAAAGGCCGGAGCTTGGCATCTGGACCGGATGGCGCTCCGCGAGTCCGCGGGAAGTCGAAAGCGAGATCATCGAACCGATCGAGCGCGAACTGCGCGGCCTACCCGGCCTTAAATCCATGCAGTCCTGGTCTAACGCCGGAGGCGGCTTCGTCCGTCTCGAATTCTCGCTTGCGACGGACATGGACAAGGCGTTGACCGAGGTGACGAGCCGCTTGCAGCGCGTGCGCGGTCTCCCGGCTGAAGCCGACCGGCCCGCGATCGGCGATTTCGGCGGGGGCTCCGCGGGCGACACGCTGATCTTCCTGTTCCTGCAACGGCTTCCCGGCAACAACAACGAATCGATGAAAATGCGCGAATTCGCGGAGTCGCGCATCGCGCCGGAGCTTGAAGCGATCGAGGGCGTCGCCGGCGTCGACGTCAACGCCGATGACGGCGAGGAAATCATCCGCGTCTCCTTCGATCCGTTCCGGCTCGCCCAGCTCGGCGTCACCATCGACGAGGTCGCGCGCACCGTGAACCGCTCGACCGACGTGACCGGCGGCTCGATCAAAGCAGGTCGTCGCAATTACACGATGCGGTTTGAAGGCCGCTACGCAGCCGAACAGCTCGGCGAAACCATTCTCGCGTGGCGCAACGGCGCGCCGATCCGCCTTTCGGACGTTGCGGACGTTTCCGTTGCGAACGACCGCCGCGGCGGCGTCGTTTACCAGAACGGCAATCCGGCGATCGGCATGCGCGTGATGCGCGAGCCGGGCTCGAACACGCTCGCCGCGATCGACGCCATCACCGCAAAACTGAAGGAACTCAACGACGGCGAACTCCGGACCCTCGGCTACACAATCCAGAAGAGCTTCGACCCTTCGCTCTTCATCAAGAACGCGCTGTCGCTCCTCGCCGGAAACCTCTTCCTCGGCATGATGCTTACCGTGGCGATCATCTGGGTGTTCTTGCGGCGGAACATGGCGACGCTCCTGATCGCGCTCACCATTCCCATCTGCCTCGGCGCGACGATGGTCGTTCTCAATCTCCTTGGACGCTCGATCAACGTCATTTCGCTCGCCGGCCTCGCCTTCGCCACCGGCATGGCGCTCGACGCGGCCATCGTCGTCGTCGAAGACTACATCCGGATCCGCCGACAAGGCGCGACGCCGCCCGATGCGGCGGCCAAGACGATCGCGCAAGTCATGGGCGCCCTCTTCGCCTCAACCGTCACGACGATCGCCGTCTTCATTCCGATCATCTTCTTCGATGATGTCGAGGGGCAATTGTTCACCGATCTCGCCTTGACGATCTCGGTCGCCGTCGCCCTCAGCATGATCGTCGCCGTCACCGTGCTTCCGACTGGAATGGCGATGCTGATGAAGAAGCAGGAAGCGCCGGAGGCGATCGGGAAAAGGACGCTCTTCGACCGCGCCGCGGACGGCGTGATGAAGATCACGTCGACGCCGGGGCGGCGCGCCGCGTGGATCGCCGGCCTTACGATCCTGCCCATCGCGATTGGCTGGGCGATCTTCCCGGCGCTGAATTATCTGCCGCGCGTCAAGCGCGCCGCAATCGACGGCTTCATCGGATTTCCGTCCGGGGCGTCCGCCGACATGATCCGCGCCGAGTTCGCAGACGTCGTCGTAAAGCGGCTCGACCCTTACATGAAGGGTGAAAAGGAGCCGGCGCTTCTCAATTACTATCTTTACTCGGGCGACTGGGGCGGAAACATCGGCGTTCGCCCAAAGGTCCAGTCGAGAATGGACGAGCTTGAGAAGATCGTGAACGAGGAAATTCTCTCGGGGTTTCCCGACACGCGCGTTTTCGCGCAGCAGGGCGATCTGTTCGGCGATTTCGGCGGCGGCGGACAAGTCCGGGTCGAGCTTCAGGCGGCGGACTACGATGCGCTGTCCGACGCCATTCCGGCGGCGACCGACATCATTACGGCGGCGATCGCCGGAACGTCGGTCTGGCCCAACCCCGATCCGCAAATCGTGACGCCGGAACTGCGCCTCATGCCGAACGATCGGCGCATCGCGGAAGTCGGCATGACGCGCGAAAGCGTCGCGAGCGCCGTGCGCGCGCTTGGCGACGGTTTGTGGCTCGGCGAGTTCTTCAACGAAGACAGCCGCGTCGACATCATTCTCGAAGCGACTGAGGGCGCGAGCCCTGAAGACCTTGCGCTTTCGCCGATAGCGACGCCGACCGGATCGATCGTACCGCTTGGCGATCTTGCAAGCTTCGAGCAGGGCGTCGGGCCGCAGCAGATCTATCGGCTCGACGGCCGTCGCACGATCTCGCTCGGCGTCAACGCGCCGAAGGAGATGCCGCTCGGGGACATCGTGAGGCAGCTTGAGGAAAAGGCAGAGAGCGAGATCTACAGCATCCTGCCGGAAGGCGCCTCGATGAAATTCGCGGGCGAGGCGGACAGCCTGAAGCGCGCAATCGTCAATCTTGGCGGCAACTTCCTGCTCGCGGTCGCCATCTTGTTTCTGATCATGGCGGCGCTCTTCAAGTCGCTCAAAGATTCGTTCTTCGTCGTCATTTCACTGCCTATGGCGGCGGTCGGCGGCATCGCGGCAATGCGCATCCTAAATCTCGTCAATCCGACGCCGCTCGACCTTCTCGGCATGATGGGCTTCATCTTGATGCTCGGCATCGTCGTCAACAACGCGGTCCTTCTCGTGGCGCAGACGCGGCAGTCGGAAGCGGAGGGGATGTCGTGCCGCGACGCCGTCCGGGAAGCGCTTCGGCACCGCACGCGGCCGATCTTCCTCACCATGGCGGTGACGCTCGCCGGAACGGTTCCGATGGTCGTGGCGCCCGGCGAAGGCGCGCAGATCTATCGCGGCCTCGCCGCGGTCTCCGTCGGCGGCGCGGTCGTTTCGGCGTTCTTCACGCTTATTCTTCTGCCTGCTCTCTTGCAGCTAGGACCTCTGAAGCTCGGCGTCCGCAGCGAGCGACCCGCCCTCCAGCCCGCCGCATAAGAACAAGGATCGGCTTCTATGAAGAAACTATCGTTCAGGAATCCGAGGCGAATCATCGCCGGCGCTGCGATTCTCGTCGCGCTCGCTGGCGGCGGTGTTTATTTCGCGGGTGCGTTCGGCGACAAGGCTAAGGCGTCCACGGAAGCGGCGCCGCAGGGACCGCCCCCGGCGAACGTCCGCATCGCCGAGGCGCTCGCAACGGAGCTTGCGCCGCACTCCGAAGCGCCGGGCTCTGTCGTCAGCGTTAATGACAGCCTCATCGCGGCGGCGACGGCGGGTCCCGTTTTGTGGGTCGCTGAAATCGGCTCTGAAGTGAAGAAAGGCGACGTCATCGCCCGCATCGATCCTGCCGACGCCGCCCAGCAGCGTGATGAGGCGCGCGCCGACATCAGGCGTCTTTCGTCACGCGCTTCCTATCTCGCGCGCCTTGTCGAGCGCCACGAAGGGCTCGGCGAAGAAGGCGGCGAGTCGGAGGCCGCCATCGACCAGATGCGCGCGGACCGCGACGAGGCCCAGCAGAATCTCGAACGGGCCAAGGTCGCCCTGCGGCGCGCTGAAACCGCCCTTGAGAGGACGGACGTCAAGGCGCCGTTCAACGGCCGCATAGCGGCGCGCGAAATTGAAGTCGGCGAGTTCGCCAATCCGGGTGCGCCGATCGCGCGCCTCGTCAACATAGACGAGCTCGAAGTGACGGCGCGGGCGCCCGACACGCTCCTCGCCTCAGTGCGCTCCGGAGACGCCGTCAAAGTGTCGAACGGCGTTGAAACGATGACAGCCAATGTGCGTGCGGTCGTGCCTGTCGGAGATACGGTCAGCCGGACCCTCGAGCTTCGCCTCGTCCTGCCGAACGCGGACTGGCACATCGGCTCGGCCGTTCAGGTCAGTCTGCCGCGAAGCGCGCCGAAGAAAGTCGTCGCGGTCCATCGCGACGCCGTCATTCTTCGCGCCGATCGCGTCAGCGTCTTCGTCATCGGCGATGACGACACGGCAAAGCAGATCGACGTCGAACTCGGCGCGGCGGATGGCGACCTCATTGAAGTCATTGGCGGGGTCAAGGCCGGCGATCCGGTGGTCATTCGCGGCGGCGAACGGCTGCGCGACGGTCAGAAAGTCGTCATCCAGGCTGACGCCGGCGGCGGCGCAACGAGCTGACGATCATTCTCCTTCGCCGAATTTGTCGGCGACGAGCCTAACCAGCGCATCCGCGACTTCTGACGCCTGCGAACCGGTCGCGACAATCTTGACGGTCGACCCGGCGCCGGCGCCAAGCATCAAGAGGCCCATGATCGACCGGCCGCCGACCGTGATATCGTCCTTGACGACGCGAACCGCCGCATCATAGGCGCCGGCGACAGCGCAGAACTTGGCGGCCGCGCGCGCGTGAAGACCCCGCCTGTTGACGATCGTCACGACCGCAATGATCGGCTCGTTTGAGGGTGATTTCGGCGCCGTCAACGGACGATTGCTCCCTGGTTGGCGGACACGTCGGTCAGCCGCCCTCGCCCGCGAGCACCCAGGACGCGACGTTGATGTATTTGCGGCCCGCCTCGTGGGCCGCGGCGACGGCGTCTTTCAGCGGTTTATCCGCCCGGATCGAGGCGAGCTTGATGAGCATCGGCAAATTGACGCCGGCGATCACTTCCGCGTTCGCCTGCTCCATGACGGAAATCGCGAGATTTGACGGCGTGCCGCCGAACATGTCCGTCAGGATGATCACGCCGCTTCCGTCATCGACGCGCCCGGCGGCGGCGATAATATCGGCGCGGCGCCTTTCCATATCGTCGTCAGCGCCGATCGATACGGTTTCGATCCGCTCCTGGGGCCCGACGACATGGACTGTCGCCGCCAGAAAATGCTCGGCGAGGCGCCCATGCGTCACTATCACAAGACCGATCATGCAGATCCGTTCCGGCGGCTCGGACCGCTATCCTGCTGGCGTTCACCGATTTGTCCACCGGAAAGTGCTGACGCCATCGCTCGAAGGCGCGCCGGCGCCGTCGCTTCCGCGCCTTTCCAAAGCAACGGATAAAGCGGCAGCGCAGGGCCGCCGGCAAGCGGCCGCATCTCCCGCAGCGGAGGAACGCGCTCTGAAGCCAATGACAGGTCGACCGCGAAGCGGAGCGCGACTTCCGACAGATGCCGAACCGGCGCCGGGCCGAACCCCCGAACCTCGATGCGCCCTGCAAGCGCGCTCGGCGCCCGCGCCGTCAGTGCGCCGTCAATCGCTTCCACGATGACCGCATCATCGGCCACGAGCGCGGCGCGCCTGAACGGACAGCTGTCGACGAGCATCAGCGCCAGTGACGACTTTCCAGCGCCCGCTTCGCCAAGGACAAGCGCGCCGACGAGCGCATCGGATTCATTTACCGCAACGCCCACAGCGACGGCGTGCATGAGTGTCGACATTTCGCTCACGCGGAAGGAAGCTCGACGACGAAGCGCGCGCCCTTGACGGCGCCCAACTCATCCGTCCGGTTCTCCGCCCAGATGACGCCGCCATGGCTGACCACGATCTGCCTCGATATCGCAAGTCCAAGACCGGAATTGTTGCCGAACGCGGAGCCTTGCGGGCGCTTTGTGTAGAAGCGCGAGAAAATCTTCTCGAGCGCGTCCGGCGGAATTCCTGGACCCTCATCGTCAACGATCACCTGAAGGCTGCGATGCCGCTCCGTCGGCGGCGCGAGGTAAATGCGCACTTCGCCGCCGGGGGGAGAAAACGATCGCGCATTGTCGATCAGATTGCGAAACACCTGCCCGAGCGCTGACGCATTGCCGAACAAATAGACCGGCGCGCCTGATGCGTCGTAGTGAACCCGGGCTTCGTTCTCCTTTCCGGTCATTCTGTAGAGGTCAGCGATGTCGCTGAGAAGCTTTCGAATATCGACCGCCTCGCGGGCTTCGCGGGCGAGTTCCGCATCGAGGCGCGAAGCGTTGGAGATATCCGTAATCAGACGGTCCATCCGCGCGACGTCCTTTTTGATGACTTGCATCAGCTTCTCGCGCGCTTCGGGTTTCACGGCGATTTCGAGGGTTTCCGTCGCGCTCCTTATCGACGTCAGCGGGTTCTTGAGTTCGTGCGAGACGTCGGCCGCGAAACTTTCTATCGCTTCGATGCGCGCGTAGATCGCCTGCGTCATCATCCGCAGCGACGTCGAGAGTTCGCCGATTTCGTCCTTGCGCTGTGAAAAGTCCGGTATTCGCGCCCGCCCTGCGACGGCGATGCCTTCGCGCACCTTGTCGGCGGCGACCGCAAGTTGCCGGATCGGCTGGGCGATCGTCGCCGTCAGCAGGAGCGAGGACAGAACCGCGGCGGCGCAGGCGAGTCCGAAGAATGGCAGGATCGCAAGGCGCGCGTCGGCGACGACCTCTTCAATGCCGCCGATTTCCGCAGTGACGATTCCGTAAATCGCTTGAACGCGCCTGATCGGGACGGAAACGGAAGCGACGAGTTCGCCGTCCTCATTGAAGCGGACCGAGGTTGCGCCGCGCGGCGGCGCGAAAGGCGACGAGGCAAGCGCCGCATTGAGCTCCGCTTCGATCGTGCGCCTTGCAGCCTCGCGACGAAAGGCGCCGGTCATGAACCGCTTCAGAAAGCTCTCAGCGCCGCGCGTGATCCGCCAGAAAGCGTTGTCGGCGCTGGCTTCCTCGACAGGCGGCAGCGGCGCGACGACGATTTCATCCTCGCGAAGCATCACGTCGTCCAGAAGGAATTCGCTGGCGTCCTTGATAGGCGGCGTTTCATTTGTCTGCGGAGCATTGAATATCCGCACGCGTCCCTCAAAGCTGTCCCAGACGCGATTGAAGACTTCATTGACGTCGCGTTCGGACAGCGAATGCCCGCAAATCATCGTTTCGGGGCGATTTTCGTCGTCAAGCGCCGGCTGGCAGCCGGACTCGTCGACGGCCGCCTGGGCCAATACGTCCGCAAATAGCTGCGCCTGCGCCCTGACGCCTTGGAGCTTGGCTTGCACGAGTCCGTCGCGATATTGGGTGACGCCGAGCGAGCCGACGAGCAGGATGACAAGGCCGATGAAATTGGCGAGCACAATCCTCAGCGTCAGCCGCGACACGGCGACGCTCGTGCGCCCGAGACTGGAAAATCGGCGCGGTCGCTTGGCCGCCCCCGCTTTCATCCGCGCGATCAGGTCTCCTTGTATTTGTATCCGACGCCGTAAAGCGTCTCGATCGAATCGAATTCAGGATCGACGACGCGGAACTTCTTTCTTATTCTCTTGATGTGGCTGTCGATGGTGCGGTCGTCGACATAGACCTGATCGTCATAGGCCGCATCCATGAGGGAGTCGCGGCTCTTCACGAATCCCGGACGCTGCGCCAGCGCCTCAAGAATCAGAAATTCGGTTACCGTCAGCGTCACCGGATGGCCTTTCCAGACGCAAGCGTGCCGCATCGGATCGAGCGTCAAGCTTGAGCGGCGGATGATCTGTTTTTCCTCTTCTTTCGTCGGCGCGGGGCCGGCGTTGCGGCGCCGGAGCACGGCTTTGACGCGTTCAAGCAGGAGCCTCTGCGAGAACGGCTTCTTCACATAGTCGTCGGCGCCCATGGTGAGGCCGAGAACTTCGTCGATTTCCTCGTCTTTCGAGGTCAGGAAGATGAGCGGCAAATCCGACGATTGCCGTATCCGCCGGAGGAGCTCCATTCCGTCCATGGTCGGTATCTTGATGTCGGAAATAATAAGATCGGGCGGCGTCGCATTGATATCAGCGAGTGCCGAAGCGCCGTCCTCATAGGTCTTGACTGTGTGGCCTTCCGCCTCGAGCGCAATGGAGACTGAAGTCAGGATGTTCGCATCGTCATCAACCAGGGCGATCGTGGCCATATCTCTCACTTCCCAGAATTCGTCCGAAGGACCCTAACGGGATTTGGCGGGCGCGACAAAGGCGCCCGCGCGGCATTATTGTGACGTAAGCCCTTGAGCGGCCGCGTCAATCTCCCGGGCAAGCGCGAAATCCCGCGCCGTTAGCCCCCCTGCGTCGTGCGTCGTCAGAACGATCCCAACCCGGTTATAGACGTTCGACCACTCCGGGTGGTGGTTCGCCTTTTCGGCCGCCAGCGCGACCCGGGTCATGAAAGCGAACGCCGCGCCGAAATCGGCGAATTCGAACGAACGGCGGATGGAAAGCCCGTCAGAGGCGAGCGTCCAACCTGTTGCGCGGCTCATCAGAGCCTCGCGCTCGGCGCTTGATAGCTTCTCGACCATCAAACGCCACTCCTACACGCTCGACCGCCTTGCCTCAAACGGGGAAACCAGCCGACAACGCGATCGGAAGTCTTATCGGAGGGGCAAATGAGCGGTCTGTTTCGGCGCAAGCCGATTGACGTCCTGATCGATCATACGGCCCCGGATCGCCTTCGCCCCTCGCTCTCCGCCTGGCATCTTGTCCTGCTCGGCGTCGGCGCAATCGTCGGCACCGGAATTTATACGCTCATCGGCGTCGGAGCCGAGCGCGCCGGGCCGGCCGTCATGGTGTCATTCGTGGTGGCCGGTCTTGTCTGCGCCTTCGCCGCCCTCGCCTACGCGGAACTCGCAACGATGATGCCCGCGTCAGGAAGCGCCTACACCTACGCCTATGCGTCGATGGGAGAATTCCCGGCGTGGATAATCGGCTGGGCGCTCATTCTTGAATATACGGTCGTCGGCTCAGCTGTCGCGGTCGGGTGGTCCGGTTATGCAGTTGGGTTCCTCGACAGCGTCGGCCTCGACCTGCCGACCGCGCTTTCCGTCGGCCCCCAGCAGGGAGGCCTCGTCAACCTCCCGGCGATCGCAATCGTCGGCGTCGTCGCCGGCTTGCTGATCGTCGGCACGCGCGAAAGCGCGAACGTCAACGCTCTTCTCGTGATCGTCAAGCTCGCGGCGCTGGCGGCGTTCATTGTTCTCGCGTTTCTCCATTTTAACGCCGCCAATTTCGAACCCTTCATGCCATACGGATTTCCGGCGACGACGGCGATCGTTGACGGCGAAGCCGTTCCGCGGGGCGTCATGTCGGCGGCGGCGATCACATTCTTCGCCTTCTATGGGTTCGATGCGGTGTCGACGGCCGCAGAAGAGACAAAGAACCCCGGCAAGAATCTCTCCATCGGAATCATCGGCTCGATGGCGATCTGCACGCTGATCTACATGGCCGTGTGCGCGGCGGCCGTCGGCGCGGTTCCTTTCGCCGACTTTGCAGGCTCCGGCGAACCGCTTGCGCTTATCCTGCGCGAGATCGGTTATCCGCAGGTCGCTTCGATTCTGGGCCTCGCGGTCGTCATCGGCATACCGACCGTCATCCTCGCCTTCATGTTCGGTCAGAGCCGCATCTTCTTTGTCATGGCGCGAGACGGCCTCCTGCCGCGCCAACTCGCCGCCGTCGACAAGAAGAGCGGCGCGCCGGTCGCAATGACTGTGGTGACGGCGGTCGTCTGCGCGATCATCGCCGGCCTAGTGCCGCTTGAAGACATTGCCGCCCTTGCGAACGCCGGAACGCTTGCCGCCTTCATCGCGACGGCGGCCGCAGTCCTTATACTTCGAAGAACGGAGCCGAAGCGTGACCGGCCGTTCAGAACGCCGTTCGCCGTCATCGTGTGTCCGCTCGCGATTCTCGGCTGTCTCTATCTGTTCACGAGCCTTGAAGCGATCACAAAGCAGTTCTTCTTTATCTGGATGGCGGCCGGCGTCATTGTCTATTTCGTGTTCAGCCGGGGTTCGAGCCTGCTCGGAAAGAAATGAAGGGCGCCCGAAGGCGCCCTTTTCTCGCCGCGTCCGCCGCGCGTCGATCAGTCTATCACCTTCAAAAGCTCGACATCGAAGACCAGCGCTTCATTGGGGCCGATCGGCCCGCCCGGCGTTCCCTGTTCGCCGTAGCCGAGCGCCGGAGGAATGAAGAGGCGATATTTGTCGCCTTCGCTCATCAACTGAAGCCCCTCGGTCCATCCGGCGATGACGCCCGCGAGCGGAAACTCGATCGGTTCGCCGCGATCATAGGATGAATCGAACACCGAGCCGTCCAGAAGCCGGCCCTCATAGTGCACGCTCACCTTGTTGGCGTCGGACGGCGTGCGCCCGCCAGCGGGACCTTCTGCGAGCACCTCATATTGAAGGCCGGATTTCGTCGATTTGACGCCGGCCTTCTTTGCATTTTCATCAAGAAACTTCTTCGCGGCGGCGAGATTGCGCTCCGGCCCCGACACGCGGAGAAGTTCGACGTCAAAGATAAGCGCTTCGTTCGGACCGATCGCGCCGGGCGCCCCTTTTTCGCCGTATGCGAGTTCGGGCGGGATGAAGAACCGGTATTTGTCGCCCTCAGTCATGAGCTGCACGCCCTCGGTCCAGCCCGGAATGACCCGGTTCAACGGAAACTTAGCGGCCGCCCCCCGTCTGACTGATGAGTCAAATTCCGTGCCGTCCGTCAGCGTGCCCACATAATGAACGACGACAATATCCTCCGCCTTGGGAGCGACGCCGTCCGCCGGACCTTCGGAAAGCGCCATGTACTGCAGGCCGGAGGGCGTCGATTTCACGCCTTCGCGTCCCGCATTATCCGCGAGGAATTTCTCCGACTTCGCCGCGTTATCGGCGGCGAGCTTGGCCGGATCGACCGCGGCTGAAGCCCGCGGCGCGCTCTCTGACGGCCCTGCCGCTGAGGTTGCCGAGGTCGATTTCGGCGCGGGCTTTGTTTCGTCTTTCTTCGCGCAAGCCGGCGCGGCCAGAAACGCCGCGGCGAGCGCCGATGCGATCATCACCCTCAATTTCATCGTCAACTCCTTATCGGGCCGATCCGCCCGGCGAGACGCGGCGGCGACACTAGCGAAGGCCGTCCGAAATGCAAATCAGAACGGCCAAAATACCGGAATTAGAGCTATTGCCATCGTCGCCGTAATTAGGTTCAGCGGCGTTCCAAGCCGCAGGTAATCGGCGAATTTGTACCCGCCGACGCTGTAGACGAGCGTGTTCGTCTGATAGCCGAACGGGGTCATGAACGCGCAGGTTGCGGAGAACATGACGGCTACGACAAAGGGGCGCTGATCGACGCCGAGCGACTGGGCGAGGCCGATCGCGATCGGCGTCACGATGACGGCGACCGCGTTGTTGGAAATGAGCTCCGTCAGAAACATCGACAGAATGTAGACGAGCGCCAGCGCGACAAGGGGCGACGTTTGCGCAAGGATCGGCGCAGCGCCTTGCACAATCCCCTGGATCAGCCCTGAGTTGTCGAGCGCCTTGCCGATCGCAAGCATCGCGATGATCAAGATCAGGATGCGCCAGTCGACCGAACTGAAGGCCTCGTCCGCTTCGACGCAGCGCGTCAGGAGGACGACCGCGGCGCCGATCGGCGCGAGTCCGGAAATGTCCATGACGCCGACCGTCGCAAGCGCGACAACCGCAAATAAGGTCGCGATCGCGATCGGCGCGTGACTCTTCTTCACCGCGCGCTCCCGCGGCATCGAAATGTTGGTGAGACTGTTGTCGTCGCAAAGCCGCTTCAAGTCCTCGGGCGCGCCCTCGATAAGCAGCGTGTCGCCGATTTCAAGCGGGGTGTATTCGAACCGGTCCGCGAGGTTTTCGCTCTTTCGGTGGAGCGCGACCGGATAAACGCCATACCGGCGTCGCAGGCGCAAATGTCGAAGGGTCTTGCCGATAAAAGCGGCGCCTGGACCAAGGAGGACTTCGACGAGAATCGACGAGCGCGCGCTGAGCGGCTGCAGACCGCCGTCCGGCGTCTTGATGTCCGGAGACTGCTTGAAGCCCAAGATTTCCTTCATCGGCGATTTCAGGACGACGATGTCGCCTTCCTGGAGCGTGACTTGGTCCATTTCCCGCCGAAGCGAAGCGTCGCCGCGAACAACGTCCACAAGACGGCTGTCGGACTGATTGAAGTCTTTAACCTCGATCGCGCGCTCGCCGATATGCGGGCTTTGGCTTTCGATCGCGAGCTCGACAATGAAGCGCGGCGACTCGTTCTGCCCGAGCAGCGACGCAATCGAGATCCGCTCGGGAAGAAGCCTGCGAAAGAGGAAGACAAACAGAAGACCCGCGACGGCTATCGGCACGCCGACAGGCGCGATCTCAAAAATATTGAAAGGCGCCATGCCGGCGTCACGCGCGACGCCGTCGACGAGAATGTTGGTGGATGTTCCAATCATCGTCACCATGCCGCCGAGCACAGCGACGTATGAAAGAGGAATCATGTGCCGGGACGGCGCTTCCTTAACCTGCTCGGCGAGCGCCAGCGCCACCGGTATCATCATCATCACGAGCGGCGTGTTGTTCATGAAGGCGGACAGCGCCGCGACGATGACGAGATAGCCGAAGATCGCGAGACTTGGACGGGAGCCGACGCGACTGATCAAAGTCCGCGCGAGCTCGTCAAGAACGCCGGTCCGCACAAGCGCCGCGGACATTATGAACATGGCGCCGATCGTCACTGGCGCTGAATTCGCGAGCGATTTGACGAGATCTTCCGGAGTGAGCAGGCCGACGATCAGAAATGCGGCGACGGCGCCGAGCGCTGTCACCTCCGGCGGCCGCCACTCAACGGCGAAGAGGACAAACAAGACGATAATGACGGCGCCGGCGATAAACGGCGCAAATGCGTCGAGGCCGAAAATCAAGTCCTGTCTCCAGTCGCCGCGATAGCGCGCGCACATTGGGCGCCCTCGCAAAAAGGGTCAATGCCGCCAAAGCCGACTGCGCCGTGCAAGAAGGCCGTGGTTCGGCCGCATG
>JACADX010000142.1 GCA_013389125.1 Parvularculaceae bacterium
CCGCATGAACGCGCCGCAATCGATAGCGCGCATTTTGCGAATTCCCGGCTGTAAAACGCGTTCAGTCCCCTGTTCCACTCAAACATGCTTTCGCTTCAGGCTCCACCCGTCGGCGCCCCTGCGGCCCCGATTCCTGACTTCGAGCGTACAACTTGAATCGAACTGTGGGATAACTTCGCCGAACGCGGTTAGGGCGCCGTTAGGATTTAAGGTTAAAGCCCTAAAATCAGGCGACGAATGCGAGGATGAGCGCGACGCCGAGGACGAGGGCTGTTGCGAGCGCCATGTACCCGGTCGGCCAGGAGCGCGCGAGCGCGCCCTCTGGTCCGTGTACGGCGTAAACCCGCTCCATCGCGGCGAGGAAGCGGCCGGAGAAAAGGCGCCAGGCAAGGCCCCAGATGGCGCGCGTCGCCGCGGCGGCCCAAACGAGTATGCCGCGACCCGGTACGCGATAGAGCCAGTCCGTATCGAGATTGGTCGAGGCGACCTCGGCGGGATACCATTTGACGAGGATGAGCGCGGCGAAGGCGAGAACCGCCCAGAGAAGCAGCTGCAGCTGCTCGACGACATGATAGGGCGCGTAAGGGTTGTAATCGGCCAAGGCTTCGGGAAAGGGCGTCAACGCGTAAAGCGGCTCCGGATAGACGCCGATCGCGATCGAGAGCGCCGCGGATGCGCCCATGGCGAGGAGCATTTCGGGCGGGGCCTCCTTCGGCCTTTTGCCGCTGTCATGGGCGAGAAACGTGAAATAGGGAATCTTGATCCCGGCGTGTTCGAGGACGCCGGCGGACGCGAACAGCATCGCGAGCCAGATGAGGAGATCGTGCGCCTCGCCCGCCGCGCCGATCAAGAGACCCTTCGTCGCGAAGCCGGCAAATCCCGGAAACGCCGATATCGACAGCGCGCCGACGAGGCAGAAGGCCATCGTCAGCGGCATCGTTCGATAAAGCCCGCCGAGCTCCGTCGCCTTCGAGGTTCCCGTGCGATAGACCGCAGCGCCGACCGCCATGAAAAGCAGGCTTTCGAAAATGATATTCGAAAAGGCGTAGCCGACGGCGCCGTTGATCGATGCCGCCGTGCCGTAGCCGATGCCGATCACCATGAAGCCGACCTGGTTGTTGATCGAATAGCAAAGGACCTTTTTAAGGTCGTTTTCGATGAGCGCGAAGAAGATGGGGAAGAGCGTCATCACGACGCCGATCCCAATAAGTTCCGGCGTTCCCGGAAACGCCCGCGCGAGCGAGGCGACCGCAAGCTTGGTCGTGAACACGGAAAGGACGATTGTTCCGGCGAAGTTAGCTTTCGGATAAGCATCCTGGACCCAATTGTGGAGGAGCGGGAACGCCGCCTTGATCCCAAAGGCGAGAAGGACGAAGAGGCCCGAAAGCTTCACCGCCCCGGCGCCGTCGCGCAGTCCGATTTCGCCGAACGCGATCGAGCCCGTCTCGCGGAAAACGAGGACGAGGCCGGCGAGCAGCAGGACGCCGGAAAGGACCTGGATCGTCAGATAGCGCATGCCGGCGAGCACGGTGGCGCGCGCGCCGGGTCCGAAGACAAGAAATACCGACGCAATCGCCGCAATTTCCCACCAGACGAATAGCGTCACGAGGTCGCCGGCAAGAACGCCGCCGAGCGCCGCCGCCGGATAGGCTAGCGTTGCGAAATCCTGAAGGCGGTCGCGAAGGCGCCACCCGTAGACGATGTTGAGCGCCGCCGCGATCAGGAAAACGACCGCGAAGAGCCGCGCCATCCTATCGATCCGCAGCATCAGCGCCGGCTCGCCGAAAAAGGCCAGCCGCCCGTACTCGCCAAGGCCGAGCGTTGAAAGTTTGAGGCCGGCGGCGGCGGTGAAAACGAGCATCAACGGCCGGCGAAGCGCGGCATAGCCGTTCGGGATGAGCGCGCCGAGCGTCGCCCCGACAAAGAGAATCACTGCCGGGTTCATCGCGAGCGCGGAGAAGAGATCATTCGCGCTCGTCATAATAGTCCTCCTTGCGGCCGACGAGCTTCCTCAAATGCTGGCCGGCGAGAACGATGAAGGCGAAGGCGACGAAGCCGTAAATTGCGAAGAAGACGCCGTATCGCTCGACCGCGAAGTGCGGTTCCTTGTTTTGAAAGGCGGGAACGAATCCCGCGGCGGCGGCGGCGAGCGCTGCGATGACGAGGAGGGCGAGAAACCCTCGGCGAAAAGACTTCCGGTCCGCCCAGCCGCCGGTGCGCCCTTTTTCTATTGAATTGTCCTCAGTCATGGCGGCTCCCTGACGCTTCCTCCCTAAAGAAGCTTACGCGGAATGAGAAGTCTATCGCCGGAGCCCCGGACCGGACGTGGGCGTTCGGCGTCGCAAGAAAGATGCGCCGCAGCGGCGCGGACGATCTTCAAGTCATCAATCCTTGGCTAGCTCCTGTTCCACCGCGGCTTTGGCTTCGGTCGCGGCGGCGACGCGATCCTCTCCGATGCGGGAGGCGACGATCATCGTCGACACCCAATAGCGAAGCTCGCGCATGAGCGCCTCGTCGCCGGCAAGCGCAGCGACAATTTCCCTTGCGCGCGCCTCGTCGACCGGCGGCGCGCAATCAATGATTTTCTGGCGGCCGGAGGAGTCGGACGTATAACAGCGTGCCCAGATGTAGCGCTGAATCTCGGCGGGAATCCGCTCGCGAACATGTTCGCGGTAGGCGGGGCGTTCGCTCAGGGCCGGATTGCCCGCATAGGTGTAATAGCGGGCCAGGCGGCCGCGCAATTCGAGATCTTCGATCAGATGAAGATCGCCCGCGCTGCGCATCTCCTCCCACGTCGCGCTTGTCGAGTAGAACTCCGCGACCTGGCTCGCCTGAAAATAATCAAGGAGGACCCGCCACGGCGAACGCCCGCCCGTCTCGCCCGTCTCCGCGTAGGCGAGGCCGGCGGCGCCGCGACGCGAAATCCGTCGCGCCTTCGACCTTTGGCGGCGACTTTGTTCGCCGGGTCGCTCCCGCGCCTAGACCGCGCTTCCCGAAATGCGCATCGGAAAACGTGGTCCGCTCCATTCGTTTGCGCGCGTTCTGGTCCGAAAATCGCTCACATTTTTCGGAAACGCGCGCTACCCGGCCTCGTCCGTTAACCAACAATTCGTCGACCTCGGGGTCGGCGAATTTTCAGGCGGGTTTTCGCGCTTCGCCGCGGCGCCGACAAGCACGCCCGCCGCTTTCCGCCGGCCTTCGATTTCGCCGCCGTCCGCTTGGTCGTCTCCCGGGGCAAACGGTCGGAGACATCGCGCGGCGGAAAGGTCCGCGCCCTCAAGCGCCGCGAGGCGAGCGCTAGGAGCGATGAGTTGAGGTTGACCGCGGTCAGCGGGTATTATTTCGTATCGCTCGGAAAACGGCCGGGAGGGACGCTTTGAGGCTCCATCTATCGTTCGCCGCACTCATGCTTGCTGCATGCGCCTCGGCGCCTGACGCTGTCGCCCAGAACAACGGGTCTGGCGCGCAGACGGGGACGCAAACGGCGGCGCCGGCGCAAAAGCCGCCCTGCTCCGACCCGGAGTTCGACGATTTCGACTTCTGGGTCGGCGAATGGGACGTCTACGGACCGAAGGGAAAGCTCGCCGGGACGAACTCGATCCGGAAAGAAGAGTACGGCTGCCTTCTCGTTGAGCGCTGGACGAACGCCGGCGGCATCACTGGTCAGAGCTACAATTTCGTCGATCTCGCGACCGGCAAATGGCGCCAGGTCTGGGTTTCGGCCGGGATGACGATCGACTATTCGGGCGGCCTCAATGACAAGGGCGCGATGGTCCTTGAGGGTACGATCGGCTACGGCGCGGGGCAATCCGGCAACGGCGCGAAGTTCCGCGGAACCTGGACGCCGAACGCCGACGGAACGGTGACGCAGCATTTCGAGCAATATGACGGCGCGAAAGGCGAATGGACCGACTGGTTCGTCGGAACCTACAAGCGCCGCGCGGCGTCAGACTAGGACACCGACTCATAAAAGCGCATCCAAATTCTTGCGGCGGCCATTTTTACGAGGGCGAGAAAGTTCGCGTCGTGCTTTTCGTAGCGGGTGGCGATCGCCCTGAAGTGCTTGAGTTTGTTGAAGAAGCGCTCGACGAGATTTCGAAAGCGATAGAGGGAGCGGCTGAAGGCCGGGATGCGGACGCGGTTGGGCATAGGCTTGACGTTTGCGAAGGCGCCGCGCGCGGCGAGCGTCTCGTGCAGACGATCGCTGTCATAGGCGCTGTCGGCGAGCAGCGTTTGACCTTCGCCGATATCGCCCAGCATGTCGTCGGCGCTCCTGCCGTCGTGCGCCTGGCCCTCGGTCAATTTGAGCTTCACCGGCAGCCCGTTGGTATCGACAAGCGCATGGATTTTCGTCGTCAGCCCGCCGCGCGAACGCCCCATGCATCGGGCTCGAACGACGTCCAGATCGGCGGCTTGGGCGGCTTCTTCGCCCCCCTTTTTACATTCGCCGCATGCTGATGAACCTTGATCGAAGATGAGTCGATTGCTTGCAGGTCGCCGTCGTATGCCTTTGAAACCGCGTCGAAAAGGCGATCCCAAACGCCGATCTTCCGCCACCGGACGAAGCGGTTGTAGCAGGTCGTCGCCGGGCCGTAGCGCTCAGGAATGTCGGCCCAGGGCGAGCCGGTCCGCAGCCGCCAATAGATCCCGTTCAACACTTTTCGGTCGTCCGCCCGTTTCACCCCCCGCGGCTTGTTCGGCAGCAAAGGCTCGATTATCGACCATTCAAAATCCGTCAATTCGTAGCGGCGCTGCGACATCTCTTGATCCTCCGGCCTACAATATCATGAGAATCACTGTTCGCTCGCGCCGCAAAGCAGTTTATGAGTTCATGGCCTAGAGCAAGCGCCCCGATTCCGAATCATGGCGCGAAGCTCTAATCCGTCATTCCCATGACCGACATGATCGCGGGCCCCAAGATGACCGCGAACAACACCGGCAGGAAGAAGCCGATCATCGGCACGGTGAGTTTCGGCGGGAGAGCCGCCGCCTTGCGCTCGGCTTCCTGCATGCGGTGCTCGCGGTTTTCCTGCGCCATGACGCGCAGGGACTGGCCGAGAGGCGTGCCGTATTTTTCCGACTGGATGAGCGCGGTCGTCACGCCCTTGACGCCGTCAAGGCCGGTCCGTTCGGCGAGATTCTGATAGGCGGCCTTGCGCTCCTGGAGATAGGAAAGCTCGGCGACGGTGAGGCCGAGCTCCTCGGCGAGTTCGGGCGAGGTTCCCGCAACTTCCTGACCGACCTTTTGCAGCGCGACTTCGATCGACATGCCGGATTCGACGCAGATGAGGAGAAGGTCGAGCGCGTCCGGCCAGGCGAGCTGGATCTTCTGCTGGCGCTTGGCGACCGCGTTCTTGATGTGAACGTTGGGAATATAGAATCCGGCGAAGAAGGCCATCACGACGGCGGCGAGCTTGCCGAAACTGTCGAGCTCGACGCCCTTCATGACGTAGACGTAGATCCACGCTGCGAAGGCGGCGACGAACGGCATTCCGATGCGCGCCGCCATGAAGATGAAGACGGGACGCTGGCCGCGATAGCCGGCCATCATCAGCTGTTTGCGGGCTTCATCCGCATCGAACGCCTCGAGGAGCTTCAGGTTCTCGACGAGAATCTTCAGCGCGCCCTGCGCCGACGACGCGCGAAGCGAGCCGCTCTTGCGCGCAAAGGATTCGCGCTGCGCCGCGCGCAGCCGCTCGCGATGCTCGGCGACGGATTTCATCCGCTCCGCCATCCTGTCCTTGACGAGGAACGGCTCGATCACCGTGTAAACGGTCGCGATCGCCGCGCACGCGACAAGGAGCGCGATCTGGAACTGGCGGTCGGTGACGGTGTTGATAATCGCGTCCATCGACGTCGCCCCTAGACCTTGATCTGCATCATTTTTTTCATGACGAAGATGCCCATGCTCATCCAGAGGCCGGCGCCGAGGAGAATGAAGTTCCCAGTCTTCGTCGTGAACAGAGGATCAAGATAGGCCGGCGACGACAGCTTGACCGCGCCCATGACGAGGAACGGCAGCGCGCCGATGATCATCGCAGAGGCTTTGGCCTCCGCCGACAGCGCCTTGATCTTGCCTTCCATGAGCTTGCGCCCGCGCAGAACGCCGGCAAGGTTCGACAGGGCTTCCGCGAGGTTGCCGCCCGTCTTCTGCTGGATCAGCAGCACGATGCCGAAGAACGAGACTTCCTGCAGCGGCATGCGCTCATACATGCGCGTCATTCCCTGCTCGAGCGACAGCCCGATCCGGAAGCCCTCGACAAGCTGCTCGAACTCCTCGTTCACGGGTTTTGGGGCCTCGGCGGCGATGATCTTCAGGCACTCGTTGACTGGAAGGCCGGACTTGACGCCGCGAACGATGACGTCGATCGCGTTCGAGAATTCGTTCGAGAACTTCTTCTGCCGGCGCTTGATGGCGAAGCCGACGAACCAGTTCGGAAGGCCGAGGCCGCCGATGAAGAAAAGTCCCGCGGTGATGACAAGCTTTTGGCCGGAAATGAGGCCGATAACGCCGAGAATGATCGCCGAGACGACGGAGCCGATGTAGAATTCGCGGACGCCGAAAGCGAGGCCCCCCTGTTCGAGCTTCTGCTGCAGCGTGACGCGCTTTTTCCTCGCCTTCTTGACCTCTTTGGTCTTGCCTTCGACCTTTGAGAGCGCTTCGGCGACCTTGCGGCGCCGGTCCTTGCTGTCGGCGTCCGATTTCGCCGCGGCCGTCGCGCGCTTGGCGTTTTTCTTCGATTCGAGCTGCGTCAGGCGCTTCTTCGTCTTGTCGCTTTGCGAAGGCGCGAGGACAAGAAAGGCGACCGCCCCGAAGCCGACGAGACCGAGAACGAGGGAGAAGAGCAGCTGAGGACTCATCGGGCTTCCTATTCGGCCGCGCTGTCGAGCGCCTCCGCAAGCGCCTCTTCCATGCCGTAATACTTGGCGCGATCCCAGAAGGCGGGCCGCGCGATTCCGGTCGAGCGATGCCGTCCGACGAGCTTGCCGTTTTCGTCCTCGCCGGTGACTTCGTAGACGAAGAGATCCTGCGTGATGATCGTATCGCCTTCCGTTCCGAGGACCTCGGTTATGTGCGTGATGCGGCGCGAACCGTCTCTAAGGCGCGCGGCCTGAATCACGACGTCGATCGAGCCGACGATCATTTCCCGGATCGTTTTCGACGGAAGATTGTATCCGCCCATCGTGATCATCGATTCGACGCGCTGTAGCGCTTCGCGGGGGCTGTTGGCGTGCAGAGTGCCCATCGAGCCGTCATGACCGGTGTTCATCGCCTGCAGAAGGTCGAAGGCTTCAGGACCCCGGACCTCGCCGACGATAATGCGTTCAGGACGCATCCGGAGGCAGTTCTTGACAAGGTCGCGCATGGTGACCTCGCCCTGTCCCTCAAGGTTGGGCGGGCGCGTTTCAAGGCGCACGACGTGAGGCTGCTGGAGCTGGAGTTCGGCGGCGTCTTCGCAAGTGATGACGCGCTCATCATGCTCGATGAAGCCGGTCATGCAGTTCAAGAGCGTCGTCTTGCCGGAGCCGGTGCCGCCGGAAATCAGCGTGTTGATGCGGCAGGCGCCGATGACCTCAAGCACTTTCGCTCCCTCGGGCGAAATCGAGCCGAACCGCACAAGGTCCGCGATCCGGAGCTTGTCTTTCTTGAACTTGCGGATGGTGAGAGCGGCGCCGTCGATCGACAGCGGCGGCGCGATGACGTTGACGCGGCTGCCGTCGGGAAGGCGCGCGTCGCAGATCGGCGAGGCTTCGTCGACGCGGCGGCCGACTTGGCTGACGATCCGCTGACAGATGTTCATCAGCTGGGCGTTGTCGCGGAAACGGACATTGGTCAGCTGGATCTTGCCGCCGACCTCGATGAACACGCGGTTCGCGCCGTTGACCATGATGTCGGCAATGTCGTCGCGGGCGAGCAGGGGCTCGAGCGGACCGTAGCCGAGAACGTCGTTGCAGATGTCCTGGAGCAGCGCCTCCTGCTCGGCGATCGACATCTGGACGTTCTTGATCGAAATGATCTCATTGACGATGTCGCGAATTTCCTCGGCCGCCGACGCGGTGTCGAGCTGCGCGAGCTGCGACAGGTCGATTGTGTCGATGAGCGCGTTGAAAATCGTCGTCTTCGTCTGGAAATATTCGTCAGTGCGGCCGCCGATCTCGCTCGGCTGGGCTTTCGCGACTGCGTGGACGCGCGGCGGCGGCGATCCCGAAGCGGGCTTTTTGGCCGGCGCGCCCGGGGCCGCCGGGACCGGTTTCGGCGCGGCGACGCTTGCTTTCGGTTTCGCCGCCTGCGTCGCCGCCGGCGGGGGCGCGTCGGCTTCTGCTGTTCTGCGTCCGAACATCGCTTATCCTACTTCTTCTTTCTGAGAAGCGCTTTGATATCGAACTTGGCCTTCTTGCCTGCGGCCTGGGTGCGGCCGAGGATGAGCGAAGTCAGCTCGCGCAGATGCTGCGCGGTCTTCGTCTTCGCGCCGACTTGAAGGATCGGCGCGGCGTTCGTCGCCGCCGTGTGGAAGAGCTGCGGCTCCCACGTGAACACGACCGAAGGCTTGAGGCCGACATGCTCGGCGTATTGCTGCGGCTGCACGGACGAGACTTTCGGATCGAACTGATTGATGACGAGGAGCGGCGGCGCGTCGTTCGGGCGCGCGCCGGAAACGATGTCGACGAGGTTTTTCGTATTGCGGAACGCGGCGAGGTCGGCCGTCGCCGTGATGACGATCGTGTCAGCGGTTTGAAGGATCCGCTTCGACCAGCCGGTCCAGATGTGCGGCACGTCGATGATGATCGTCGGCGCGGCGCCTCGGACCACGTCGATGACGGTTTCGAACGCCTGATCGTCGATCTCGTAATCGCGATCAAGAAGGTTCGGCGCGGTAAAAAGGCTCAAGCGGTCCGAATGCTTCTGCAAGAGCCGGTCAAGGAGAACGTCGTCAAGGCGCTCCGGCGAGCTCAAGGCCTCGACGAGGCCGGAAGTCGGATCCTGTTCGAAGTCGAGGCTCGCCGTGCCGAATGGCAGGTCGAGGTCGAGGATGACCGTGTCGGTCTGCATTTCCTCCGCCGCGCACCACGCGACGTTGTGGGCGAGGGTCGAGGAGCCCGAGCCGCCGCGCGCGCCGACAAAGGCGATCGTGCGCCCGATCGGGGGCGCGGACGGATCGACGTACAGCGCGGCGATCGACTTGATGATCTGCAGCGGGGACTTCGGCCGGACGATGTAGTCGCTGATCCCCTGCCGCATCAGCTCGCGATATAGCCCGATATCGTTCGCGCGGCCGACGATGATGACTTTCGTCGACGGGTCGCAGACTTCCGCAAGCTCGCCGAGCTGCGCGAAGAGCTCCGCGCCGCCGCCCAACGCCTCGACGATGATGAGATTGGGGGTCGCCGCCGTCTGGAAATGATCGACCGCCTTGGCGAGCCCGCCCATATGGACGGTAAGGTGCGTCTTTGAAAGACGTCGATCGACAGCCGCCTTCTCCAGCAGCGAGGTGACTTCGGGCGTCTCGCAAAAGGCGTGGATTGAAATGCGCGGAACGGGGCGATGGTCGTCGTCGCCGTCGCCGTATTCGGCGACGTCAAAGGAATCATCTTCCTGCAAGGCGACGGCATGGCTTCTCGAAACCGCGACGGCGGTCGCCGGCCGCGAGGCCTTCGGCGCGGCGAGCGGCGGTTCCTTCGCGGCGGCGGGCGCCGGGCGCAAATCCGCCTTCGTCTCATTCGGATCGAAGCTGAAATCCTCGGTGTCGTCGACGCCGAGTTCTTCGGCGAGCAGCGCCTCGTCGTCAAAATCCTCCTCGCCGAGCGCGGCGAGCTCTTCATCGGAAAGCTCGTCGTCAAG
>JACADX010000039.1 GCA_013389125.1 Parvularculaceae bacterium
GCATATCCTGGTGAACAACGCCGCTGCGGTCACCGACCGCCATGCCGTCGCGGACATCCCGATCGATGCCTGGCGCGAGGCGATCGCCGTTAACTTGACGGGCGCATGGCTGATGGCGAAATGGTCGATTCCGCACCTGCGTGCAGCCGGGGTGCCGCGGGGTGGCCATGGGTTTGCCTCGGGGCGTCAGGCGGCCGCACCTGTTGGCTCCCGATGGGCGCCTGGAGCTACTGGCTGTACCCCCAAAGCCTGAGGCTGGTCGCCTGCGCCATGTGGCGGAAATCCGCATCGGCGAATGCCACTGGGATTGGCGCCAGCAAGCCGCCGTGCGCGCCGATCGCGCATTGGTTCCTGACGCTCGGCGACGCCAGGAATAAGATGGTGGATTGGCGTCGAGACTATAACGAGGTAAGACCGCACAGCGCGATCGGCGATTTACCGCCGATAACGCTCATGAATCGCGACAGCGCATCCGGCAGGCTGCCGTGAAAGACCGGGAAAAATCCGTCCCAACGCGGTCCAAGATTCGGGGGTGCCTCAATGACGCCGAGGCTCTAATCGCCGCTGGATGAAACTTCAGTGGCAGGTCAGCTTGCTCACACATGCACCACTCTGCCATACGCATCCAGGACCGCCTCGTGCATCATCTCCGAGAGGGTCGGGTGCGGGAAGATCGTGTGCATGAGGTCCTCCTCGGTGCCTTCCATCGTCCGTGCGATAGCGAACCCTTGAATGAGTTCGGTCACTTCGGCGCCGATCATGTGCGCGCCCAACAATTCGCCGGTCGTTTCGTCGAACACGGTTTTCACCATGCCTTCGGGCTCGCCGAGCGCGATCGCCTTGCCATTGCCGTTGAAGGGGAAGCGCCCGACCTTCACGCGTCGGCCCGCGGCCTTCGCGCGGGCTTCGGTCAACCCGACGCTCGCCACTTGCGGGTTTGAATAGGTGCAGCCCGGAATTTTTGTGACGTCGAGCGGATGGACGCCCGGAACGCCGGCAATCTTTTCAACGCAGATGACGCCCTCATGGCTCGCCTTGTGCGCGAGCCACGGGGGCCCGACGAGATCGCCGATCGCGTAAAGGCCCGGAACGCCGGTCCGCAGCCATTCGTCGACGACGACATGGCCCTTTTCGACTTTGGCGCCGACCGCTTCGAGCCCCAGATTTTCCGTATTCCCAGTAATGCCGATCGCAAGGACGACGCGCTCGGCCTCGATCGTCTCGGTCTTGCCGTCCCCGGTCTTGACGCTCGCCTTGACCGACGCCTTCCCCTTTTCGAGCGCGGCGACGGTCGCGCCCGTCAGGACCTTCATGCCGGCCTTTCGGAACTGCTTGAAGGCGAAAGCGGAAATCTCCTCGTCCTCGGCGGGGAGGATGCGGTCGAGCATTTCAACGACCGTCACCTCGGCCCCCAGCGCGCGATAAAAGCTCGCGAATTCGATGCCGATCGCGCCCGAGCCGATGACGAGGAGCGATTTCGGCATGATGTCGGGGAGCATCGCCTCCTTCGCGGTCCAGACGAACTTGCCGTCCGCTTCCAGCCCCGCCTGCGGGATCGTGCGCGCCCTCGCGCCGGTCGCGAGGATGACGTGTTTTGCTCTGATCGTCTCCTCGCCATCCTTCGTCTTGACACGGACGATGGGAGCCGGAGAACCCTTCTCAAGGCGCGCCGCTCCCATGACGACGTCGATCTTGTTCTTCTTCATGAGGTAGCCGATGCCGCCCGAGAGCTTGCCCGCGACGTCGCGCGAGCGCTTGACGATCGCGTCGAGATCAAAACCGACATTCTCGGCCTTCAATCCGAACGAGGCTGCGTGCTTCATGTTCGTGTAAACTTCCGCCGTCCGGAGCAGCGCCTTGGTCGGAATGCAGCCCCAGTTGAGACAAACGCCGCCGAGAGCTTCGCGCTCGACGATGACCGTCTTCAACTTGAGCTGCGCCGCTCTTATCGCCGCGACATAGCCGCCGGGCCCGGAGCCGATCACCACAAGGTCGCAGGTTCTTTCGGTCATTGATTCCCAATCCTTCAGCGGCGGCGCGACTATAGCGGCGGCCGCGCGGAAGGAAACCTGACTTAAATCAGGGACATCGCGTTCGCTCCTCGGCTAAAGAGGGGCATGACGAACGATAAGCCCCTCGCCTTTCGAACGCGCGGCCTCTCAAAGGTCTATGGCGAGGGGGCGACGGCCGTCCATGCGCTCCGCGGCGTCGATCTTGAAATTCCGAAGGGCGAGCTCATCGTTCTTCTCGGGCCCTCGGGGAGCGGCAAGTCAACCCTCTTGAACATCCTCGGCGGCATCGACCGTGCGAGTTCCGGCGCGGCGTTCTTCGAAGGCGACGATCTTTGCGCGATGAGCGACCGCCGCCTGACGCAATACCGGCGCCGCCATGTCGGCTTCGTCTTCCAGTTCTACAATCTGATGCCCTCGCTGACGGCGGCGGAGAATGTCGAACTCGTCGCCGAAATCGCCGAGACGCCGATGAAGGCGATTGACGCGCTCGACATGGTCGGACTTAAGGACCGCGCGCATCATTTCCCCTCGGAACTGTCGGGCGGCGAGCAGCAGCGCGTCGCCATAGCGCGCGCCATCGCCAAGCGCCCAAGCGTCCTCTTCTGTGACGAGCCGACGGGCGCGCTCGACATCAAGACCGGCGTCGGCGTTCTCAAGGCGCTGCAAACGCTCAACAGGTCGATTGGCGCGACGACGCTCATCATCACCCACGCCGCGGCGACGGCGGCGATCGCCGACCGCGTGCTTCACCTCGCCGACGGCGCGCTGCGCAAAGTCGAAGTAAACGCCGTGAAAAAGTCGCCGGAGGATCTCGTCTGGTGAGGAAGCTCCACGTCAAGCGTTTGCGCGATCTCTGGCGGGTCAAGGGCCAGGCGCTCGCGATCGTGCTCGTCATCGGCGCCGGCATCGCGCTGCTCGTGATGTCGCGCGGCATGATCGCTTCGCTCGTCGCGACCATGCACGCCTATTATGACCGCTATCGCGCGGCGGACGTCTATGCGCCGGCGACGCGCGCGCCGGACCGCCTCATCGCCGACATCCGCGCGATCGAGGGCGTCGCCGCCGCCGAGGGCCGCGTGCGCGGCGCGGGACTTGTCGCGCTCGACGAGGTCATCGAGCCGATCAGCGCGGCGCTCATTTCGATCGACGAGGGCGCCGCGCGGCGCGTCAACGACATCCATCTCGTCGACGGGCGCATGCCGACCCTCGGATCGACCGATGAAATCCTGCTGCTTGAGCCCTTCGCTCGCGCCCATGGGTTGACGCCCGGCGGGCGCATCGCCGTCACGCTCCATGGCGCGCGGCGCGACTTCAAGATCGCCGGCCTCGCGCTTTCGCCGGAGTTCATCTACACGATCCCGCCCGGCGACATCGCCTCCGACCCCAAACGCTACGCCGTCCTCTGGGTTCCCCATGCGGCGATGGAGGCGGCTTATGATCTCGACGGCGCGTTCAACGAAGCGGCGCTGACGCTCGCCCACGGCGCGAACGAGGCGGCGGTTCTCGGCGCGCTCGACCGCCTCCTTGCGCCTTATGGCGCGACCGGCGCCTATGCGCGCGCCGACCAGATCTCGAACAAATATCTTGTCGAGGAACTAAAGCAGCTCGCGACCATGGACCGCGTGATGACGCCGCTTTTCCTCGCGGTGTCGGCGTTCCTCCTCAACATCGTGATGACGCGGCTCGTCGAGACGGAACGCTCGCAGATCGGGCTCATGAAGGCGTTCGGCTTCACGCATCGCGAGATTGCGGTTCACTATCTTCTTTTCGCGCTCGTCGTCGCCCTTCTCGGCACGCTCGCCGGCTGGGTCGGGGGGCTCTATCTCGGGCGGATGATCACCGAGATCTACCAGCGCTATTTCTATTTCCCGTTCCTCATCTTCGTCCCCGAATACGGAACGCTCGGCGCCGCCCTACTCGCCAGCGGCGCGACGGCGGCGCTCGGCGGCCTCTTCGCCGTCACCGCCGCTGCGCGCCTTAGCCC
>JACADX010000106.1 GCA_013389125.1 Parvularculaceae bacterium
CCGCGCTTTCGTCCCCATAAGCGGGGGGAGCAGAACCCGCGCTGCGCATGTTCGGCAGGCGCCACGTATTTCGAGTCCTCGCCTTCGGCGAATCCCGCAATGACGTCTTTTGCCGGCCCTTGATTCCCATCCCGCCCATCCTAAGGCCGCGCCAGGGGTGGGGGATGAATTTTTGTTTCCAAACGGAATCAACGGGATCGTTGGTTAACGGATTTTCGAAGCGGAGCGGCCGGCGCTCCTATCGACGCCGACGGAGCCGGCTCTCAAGCATGCCGATGCGAATGAGCGCCTCGCCGATCAAAATGACGACGACGAAGCCGATGATCGTCTCGCGCTGCGGACCCTCGCCCGGCACGTAAAGAAAGAGCGCGATCGAAAAAACGAGCGTCGCGAAACACATCGCGGCGAGGAGGAGCGCGACCGGCGCGCCGCCGGGGATCTTGAACGGGCGCGCGGCGGCGGCGTCTTTGAACCGGAGGCGCGCAAACGCGACCGCAAGACCGATATAGGGAAGCATGATGAGCGCCGCGCTGAAGGAGAAAAGCGACCAGAAAAGATCGCTGTTCGATGTCGCGATGCGGCCGTAAAGAATGAGCACCGTCGTGCAGACAAGGCCCATCATGATCGCGGCGCCGATCGGTCCGCCGTGCCGCGGATGGCGGATCGCGAAGAGGCTCGGCAATTCGCCCTCCGCCGCCGCTTCCGCGGTCGCGCGATTGCAGCCCATCGCCCAGGTCGCGCCGTTTGAGAAGAACGTATAGAGCGCCATGACGCCGAGCGCCGTGACAATGGCGCCGCCATGGGGCGCGTCGGCGAAAAACAGGGCGAGCGTATCAATGAGGCCTTCTACGATGTCGATGTCGGATGCCGGAATCGCGGCGAGGATGCCGGCGGTTGCGAGAAAATAGAGGGCGAGCACGATGCAGCCCGAAATGAGCACGCTCAACGGCACATCGCGGGCCGGGCGCCGGATTTCGCCGCTCGCTGCGCAGACGAGCTCAAAGCCGAGCATCCCGTAGACGATCGCCGGCACGTATTTGAGCCCTTCCTTCCATTCCGGGCGGAAGGCGTCCGCGCTCAACGGATTGGCGAAGCCGTGCGACTGTCCATGGCGCCAGCCGGCGGCGATCAGGACAATGAAAATGACGATCTTGAAAAACGCGCCGAGGTTCGGAACCCATTTGCCGATCTTAAGGCCGAGGATGTCGAGGAGCGCCGTCGCCCATGCGAGCGCGACGCCGATCGCAATCTGGTGCGAAACGGAAATCTCCATTCCGAAAAGGCGCGCGAAGACGCCCGCGAAGAGAACGAAAATCGACGGCAGCCAGATCGCCGTGTTGATCCAGTAGGCCCAGACCGCGCGCGCCGCCCAGTGCCTCCCGAGGCCGCGCCTGATCCAGACGTAAATTCCGCCCTCTTCCGGGTAGGCGGCGCCGAGTTCCGACGTAATGAGGCCGATGGGGATCAGAAAAAAGGCGCCGAGGAAAAGCCACCAGAATAGGCTCGAAGGCCCGATCGACGCGGAAGCCGCGAGCGTGTCGAGGAGGAGGATCGCCGAGACCGTAAAGAGGACAATGTCCTGAAGGCCGAGGACCTTAGGAAGATCGCGCTGCGCCGCCGCCATCAATCACGCTGCGCAAGCCGCCACGGCGGCCTTGCGCTCCCTCTCCGCGATCCATGCTAGCGCGCGTTTCAGAAAAGCGTGAGCGGTTTTCGGACGAAAACCGCGCGAATGAAGAGCCTGGACCGCATTCCCCGATTGGCGTTGCGGAAACCGCGATCGAAAGGGAGGCATCCGCGCCGTCGCGCCTTGAGGCTTTCGCAGGCGCCCTAATCGAGCGCTTCAAGCGCCAATCGGCGCTCATGGTCGGAGCCGATCGTTTCCGCGACTTGCCTGAGCGCCGCCCTGATGTCCGATGATTGCGGCGCTGCGCCATAAATCGCCTCGACGGCGAGACGGCGTTCGTGGTCGCTGCTGACGCCCTTTGCGGCCTCGGCAAGGCCGATCCAGTGCGGCGACTCGCCCTCAAGCGAGTCCGCGAAATCCTCGATCGCAAGGCGGCGTTCGTGATCGCCCTCGATGGCGGCGATGACGGCGAGCCCGGCGCCGCCGACCTCCCCGTCCTGCAATCGTTCGTCCGCAGATTCGAGCGCGAGGCGAAGCTCGTGATCGCCGTCGATTTTCGCCGCTGCGGCCTTGAGCGCGCGCGCCGCGTCGGCGTCGTCGAGATTTTCGCTTTCAAGGAGCGCCGAGACGGCGAGCCGGACCTCGTGATCGCCCTCGATCTCGTCGATCAGCCGTGAGGCGATTGCGAAATTCCGCTCGCTGATTTTCTTCTCCGCGAGCTGTTCGACGATCAGCCGCAATTCGTGATCGCCCTCGATCGTTTTGGCGACGTCGATGATCGCCGCAATTGACGCCTCGCTCAACTCCTGCGTCGTCAATAGCGCGCCAAGCGCGCTTCGCTTGGCGTAATCGCTCGTGAGGCCCTTGACGCGCGCGGCGAGGACGCGGACATCCGCATCGTCAAGGGCCGCCTCGGCGGCGAGCGCCTCGACATAAGCGCCGACCGCGTGCCCGCCGACGAGCGCGCCGATCTCTTCGATGACGCGCGCCTTGCCGCCGGCCGTCAGCATCGCCTTCACCCGGCTGTCGGCGTTGACGCCCGAGGATCGCGCGAAAAGCTGGAGAAGGTCGCCCGCCTCGCGATCGGCGTCAGCGCCCGCAGGCGTTTCCCGATCGCCCTTGAAGGCGCGCGCGACAATCGCCCCCTTCCTGTTCTCGAAGACCGCCTTGCGCTCGCCGTTCTGATCTTTTGACGCGACCTCCAGTCTTTCCGTCAGCGCCGTCAGCGAGCGCCCGTCCGCCGCGAAGGAGAAATCGCCTTTCCATTCCGCCGAGACGTCGAGCGCGTCATCCTTGAGATGAAAGGAGCCCCGGCCGCCATCCGTGATGTTGACGATGTGAAAGCCGTCGCCGCCGTCATGCCTTTCCGCGAACTTCGGCGCGATAAGCGCAAGCGCGCCGGCCGCGACAAGCGCGAGGCCGCCGCCGACGCCGAATGCGATCATATGGCTCCGCATGTCCTCGTGTTCCGGTCCCGTTCGAGAGGCGCCTATAGCAGGAAGCGCCGCGCCGTCCAAATCGCCATTGCGACGAGACGAGGGCGTCAGACGACGAAGCCGACGATTTCCTTGACTTCAGCGACCGTCTTGTCCGCGACCGCCGCAGCCCGTGCGGCTCCGTCCATCAGGACGCGCCGGAGATAGGCGCGATCGGCTTCGAGCCGGCGAAGCTCGGCGCCGATCGGCGCGAGTTTTTCGACGACGAGATCGGCGAGCGCCGGCTTGAACTTTCCAAAGCCTTCGCCGCCGAATTCCTTCAGCACGTCCGCGGCCGTCCTGCCGGAAAGCGCTGAGTAGACGCCGACGAGATTGGCCGCCTCGGGGCGATGTTCAAGCCCCGCGACATCGGAAGGAAGCGGCTCGGGGTCCGTCTTCGCCTTCTTGATTTTCCTCGCGATCGCATCCGCGTCGTCGCTCAAATAGATTGTCGCCTGTTCCGACGGATCCGACTTCGACATCTTGGCGGTCCCGTCGCGCAGCGACATGACGCGCGCGCCCGGCCCTTTGATCAGCGGCTCGGGCAGCGGAAAGAAATCCGCGACGCCGAACTCGCGATTGAATTTGCCGGCGACGTCGCGCGCGAGTTCAAGGTGCTGCTTTTGATCTTCGCCGACCGGAACATGCGTCGCCTTGTAAACGAGAATGTCGGCGGCCATCAGCACCGGATAGGCGTAAAGGCCGACCGACGCGCGCTCCTTGTCCTTGCCGGCCTTGTCCTTGAACTGCGTCATCCTGTCGAGCCAGCCGAGCCGGGCGACGCAATTCAAGATCCAGGCGAGTTCGGCATGCGCCGGCACCGCGGACTGCAAGAGCACGACGGCCTTTTCCGGGTCGATGCCGGCGGCGAGATAGGACGCAACGACGTGATAGGTCTGCTCACGGAGCTTCTTCGGGTCCTGAAAGACCGTAATCGCATGCATGTCGACGACGCAGAAATAGCAGTCATGCGTCGCCTGCATGCCGACGAATTTCCGGATCGCGCCGAGATAATTGCCAAGATGCATGCCGCCGGACGGCTGAACGCCCGAAAAGACGCGGTTCGGGCCTTTAAAGCCGGTCATGAAGCCTACCTTAGAAAGTCTTGCGGTTTCTGGAGTAGGCCTTGTAATCGCTCAATTTGACCGCGCCAAGGGCGAGAAGCGCCGCGCCGTAAACGGCGACGCCGCCGACAGCGATCGTGAAAACCGCCGCCCAGGCGCGCCCGAAAAGCGCTTCGGCGAGAACCTCCTTGTGCCGCACGGCGAACCAGACAAGGCCCGACATCGCGAGGGTCGCGATCAGAATGCGCGGGCCGCGCGAGGCGAGCCGCTCGTCAATGCGGAACTGTCCTCGCTTCCAGAGATTGTAGGCGAGTTGAACGACCTGCAGCCAGGCGGCGAACACGGTTGCGAACGCGACGGCGAGAAAGCCGAAAATCGGAAACAGAAGCAGCGCCAGCGCCGTATTCACGCCGATCGAAAGAAGCGCGTAGTTCATCGGCGCCCTCGTGTCTTCGCGCGCGAAAAACGCCGGCGCGAAAACGCGCTGCCAGACGAAAGCCGGAAGGCCCCAGGCGTAGATGGCGAGCGCCCAGCCGGTCCAGCGGACGTCGTCTTGCGTGAAGGCCGAGCTTCGTCCTCCGAAGAGCGAAAGCGCGTCGGTGGCGAACCCGACAAACAGCGCGTCACAGATCGGCGCAGCCATGACGATGAAGGCCGCGGCGGCCGGCAGCGTCAGCGCCGCGGAAAGCTCAAGCGACCGGTTGATCGCATGCATCGCGCCTTTTTCATCGCCCTCTTTCACGCGGCGCGACAGCATCGGCAGAAGAACGACGCCGAGGGCCGTGCCGACGACGGCGAGCGGCAATTGATAGAGCTGGTCGGCGTTCATCAGCCATGAGACCGCGCCCGGCTCCTGCGACGCGATGTTGGTGCCGATGATGATGTTGATCTGCGTCGCGCCGGCGGAAAGGAATCCGGGCGCGCCGAGAACCAGGAGCCGCTTGACGCCGGGGGTCAGCCGCGGCCGGCGCCATTTGAGCAGGTACCCTTGCCGTTTTGCGCCCCAAAGAAGCAGCCAGAGCTGCAAAAAGCCGCTCAGCGCGGTCGCCCAGGCGAGCGCCTCGCCGGTGACGTAAATGTCGCTGCCCGCGAAGATCAGAATGGCGCCGATCTGACAGAAATTGAGGAGAAGCGGCGCGCCGGCGTAGGCCATGAACTTGTCGAGCGAATTGAGAACGCCGGAAAGCAGCCCGACGACCGACATGCAGGCGAGATAAGGGAACATGATCCTCAGATAGAGCGTCGTCAGATCGAATTTCTCCCGATCGCCCGCAAAACCGGACGCGATCAGATGCACGAAGATCGGCGCCGCGATTTCGACCAGAACCGTCAGGGCGAGAAGGATGAAAAGGAGCGAGGCCATCACTTCTTCCGCAAAGAGCTTCGCGGCGGCCTTGTCCTCGGCGATGAGCTTGCCCTGAAACAGCGGCACGAATGCGGCCTGGAAGGCGCCTTCGGCGAACAGCCGGCGGAACATGTTCGGCAGGCGGAACGCCGCCCAGAACGCGTCGGCGACGGGATTGCCGCCGGCGCCGATGACGCCGGCGATCAGCACCTGGCGCGCAAAGCCGAGGACGCGGCTCGCCATCGTCATGCCGCTCACGGTCGCCAACGCCTTGAAGAGATTGCCGCTCATGGGACTGCGAGCCTTGATCGCGCGTATTGACGGAATTGCGGCGGTCCTACCGCCTCGACGGTGAGCCAGCCGTTAACGCGGTTCGCGCCGGCTGCAAAATCGGTCCTCCCGATCGGATCATGCCGTCGCCTTCAAGACGGTCGCGGCGGCGCCGAGCACGGCGAGCAGCCGAGACTCGATCGCCTGCAGCAGCCGATTGTCTTCGATCTTCGCGCCGTCCTGCGTCTGGAGATAGAACGCGTCGACGGCGCGCTCGCCATAGGTCGCAACGTGGGCCGATTTAATGGCGACCCCGAGTTCGGCGAGCGCCGAGGCGAGGCTGAACAGGAGGCCCGGGCGATCCCGCCCCTCCGCTTCGACGACCACCGCCGAGTCCGAGGCGTCAGCGTCGACGCGGACTCTCGCCGGCACGGAAAATAGCGCCCGCTTGTCGCCGATGCGGCGGACGAGCGACGGCGGCTGGGACGGTTTCGATCGCGCGGCGGCGAGCAGCGCGGCATGCAGACGGCGCACGAAGTCGGCGGTCGCGTCGGGATTGAGGCCGTCGGGAGGCTGCAGCGCGAAGACGTCGATGATCTTGCCGTCGTCAAGCGTCACGGCGTGCACGCTTCTTACATTGCCGCCGGCGCCGGCGACCGCGCCCGCAAGGTCGGCGAGAAGACCTGGCCGGTCGTCGGCGTAAACGATCGCCTCGACGTCATCATCGCGGATCGACGCGGCGACGCCGCACCCTTCGGGGCTTCGGGCGAGATCGGCGGCCCTTGCAAAGGCGTCGGGTTCGATCATCGCCAGGGTCTCATCGGAAAGGCGGCGCATGAAGGCGGCGCGTTCCGCCTTCGGCCAGTCTTCGAGCAGGACCTCGGCGTCTTTCCGGTTCTTTCCGGCGCGTTCGCTCATCCACGCCGCGAGCGCCTCATCGCCTCCCTTGAGAAAGGCCTCGGCGCCGCAATAAAGCGCCGTAATCTGCTTTTTCGTCCAGTTGTCCCATGCCGTGGCGCTCACCGCGCGGAGATGGCAGACGGCGATGACCAGCAGAAGGTCAAGGTTTTCAGGAGTCCTCACCGCTTCGGCGAAACCCTTGATGGCGCGGGCCTCGCCGAGATTTCGGCGGTGCGCGACATCAATCATGAAGAAGGGCCGCGCGGCGCACCAGGCGACGACGGCCGCGTCCTCGTCGCTGAGACGGAGGCGCCGCGCGACGCGCCCGATCAGCGCTTCCGCTTCCTCCGTCGACGGCTCCTTCAAGGACCAGCCGGCCTGATGAAGCAGCACGCCGATGTAGAACGTCGCGAGGCGGTCTTCGTTGCGCTCAAGGATTCGCGTCGCGATCGGATGCTCTTCGGCGAGATCGCCGGCGCGGATCCGCGACAGGACGCCGATCGATTGAAAAACATGCTCTTCAAGCGAGTAGCGGCGATAAAGGCCGAATTCGACGCGCCCCGTGATCTGCCCGAGACAGGGTATGTACTTGCCGAGCAATCCCGTTTCCGACATCACGCGAAGCAGCTTGATCGGGTCTTTCGCCGAGACGATCGACGCTTTGAAGAGCTGCGCGACGATGGGATCCCGCCGCACGTCGCTCGTCACCGCATTGGCGTTCTTCGAAATCAGATCGAGCGCATCGGGGTGAAAGTCGATCTCGGGCCTTTTCGCGAACGCGCGGAAATAGCGGAATAGCTCCGCCGGATTTTTCGCGGCGGCGGAGGCGCTCGCAAAATCGAGCCTGCCGTTCTTCAGCCGAAGGTTGATCCTGCCGCCCGCTTCGTCGGACTGAAGGGCTTTCGGCAGGGGCAGCGGCGCGCGGTCAAGAAGCTTGGCGTTTTCTTCCTCAATGCGCGCCCAGAAGATGCGCGTCAGCCGTCCGATCTCCATCGTCGTTACGAAATAGTGCTTCATCATGCGTTCCGCGGCGGTCATGCCGCCGCGATCCGCGTAACCGAGCCTTTCGGCGAGCATCGGCTGCACGTCGAACGTGAGCCTTTCGTCAGGTCGGCCGCGAAGATCGTGGAGGTGAACGCGCACCGAAAGGAGAAATCGTTCCGCCTTTTTGAGGGATTGGGCGTCATCGGGCCTGAAAATGGCGCCGCGCTTCGGGGCTTCGCCGAGCGGGCGGCCGTAAAGCGCGCGATAGATCCAGCCGATGACGTGGATGTCGCGGAGCCCGCCTTTGCCTTCCTTAAGATCGGGCTCGGAAAGATAGCGGGATTGATTGGACCTTTCGTGCCGCTTCTCCTGCTCCGCGCGTTTGGCCTTCACGAACTTCGCTTTCGTTCGCCAGCGGAGCATCTCGAACTTCGAGGCGAAATCCTTGAACAGCTTTTCGTCGCCGACGATGAAGCGCGCGTCGAGAAAGGCCGTCATCGCGGTCACCTCGTTTTCGGCGAGCTTCGCCGCCGATTGCGGCGTGTGAACGCCCTGGCCGACGATAAGCCCTGCGTCATACAGCGGAAAAATGATCGCCGAGACGAACGGCTTCAGCGCGTCCTCGGAAAGGCCGGAGTGTAAGATGAGAAGATCAACGTCCGAAAGCGGCGCAAGCTGGCCGCGCCCGTAGCCGCCGGTCGCCGCGACGGCGGCGCGCGATTTCGGTGGCAAAAGCCCGTTCGCTTCGCCGACCAGCGCGACGAGGGCTTCATCGACGATCTGCGAGAGGCGAGCGACGATGATGTCGCCGCGCGCATATTGTTCAAGCAAGGCGCGTCGCGCTTCGATCAGGGATTTTTTCAACGCCGCGCCGACCGCGCCGTAACTCTGGCCGGAGCGTTCGGCGTCAAAGGCGGCCTCGAGGCGCGCTCGAACCGCCCCGGCGCGCAGAATGCCCCCGCTTTCGCTCACACGGCCCTCGCCTTTTGTGCTGCGATGCAGCAAATCAATCAGGTTTGAGCAGCGATTTCAATCGGTAGATTGCGTCGAGCGCGTCTCTTGGAGAAAGCCGGTCGGGGTCGAGCGCCGCCAGTTCGCGCGCCAGGCGATCATCTGTCGTCGGCGCCGCTTCGGGCTCAGGCGCTGTTGATGCGAAAAGCGGCAGCTCGGCGAGGGACCCCGGCCTTCGCTTATCGCTTTCGAGCCGCCTCAGGATCTCATTGGCGCGGCTGATCACGTTCTGCGGCAGACCGGCGAGCTTGGCGACCGCGACGCCGTAGGACCGGTCGGCCGGGCCCATCGCAATCTCGTGGAGGAAGACGACATCGCCTTTGAACTCCTTGACCCGCATCGACACGTTCTGGAGCCGCGGCAGCGATTGCGACAGCGCCGTCAGCTCGTGATAGTGCGTCGCAAAAAGTCCACGGCAGCGATTCCTGTCGTGAATATGCTCGACCGCCGCCCAGGCGATCGACATGCCGTCGAAGGTCGACGTGCCGCGCCCGATTTCGTCAAGGACGACAAGCGACCGCTCCGTCGCCTGATTGAGAATCGCCGCCGTCTCGATCATTTCGACCATGAAGGTCGATCGTCCTCTCGCGATGTCGTCAGCGGCGCCGACGCGGGAGAAGACGCGATCAGCGACGCCGATGCGCGCCGATTTCGCCGGAACGAACCCGCCGGCCTGCGCAAGGATGGCGATAAGGGCGTTCTGACGAAGAAAGGTCGATTTCCCCGCCATGTTGGGGCCGGTCACCAGCCAGAGCCGGCCGCCCGACTCGTCGCCGAGCGCGCAGTCATTGGCGATAAAGGCCCCGGCCCCGGCGCGCCGATTTTACGCCTCGACGACGGCGTGGCGGCCGCCTTTGACGTCGAAAGCAAGGCTCGCGTCGATTTCCGGTCGGACGTAATTTTCCTCGGCCGCCATTTCGGCGAAGGACTGCGCGACGTCGATCGCCGCGATCGCTTCCCCCGCCGCGGCGAATGACGCCGCGCGTTCCATAATATCTGCGCGCAATCTGTCAAAGATCTCAAGCTCGCGCGCCGCCGCTTCATCGCCTGCGCGCGTGATCCGGGCGTCAAGATCGGCGAGTTCGCCGGTCGTGAACCGCGCCGCGCTCGCCAGGGTCTGGCGATGGATGAACGCGTCGCGCGCGGGTCCCGTCTGCAGCGCATCGCCGGCGGAGGGCGGCGTTTCAACGAAATAGCCGAGGACGTTGTTATGGCGGATCTTGAGGCTCTTGACCCCGGTCGTCTCGCGATATTGGGATTCAAGTCCTAAAATGACGCGCCGCGCCTCATCACGCAGCGTTGTGGCGGCGTCGAGCCCGGCGTCAAATCCTTTCGCGATGAATCCGCCGTCCCGCGCATGGTGCGGCGGATTCGGCGCAAGCGCCTCCGTCAGTAAGCGGATCAGCGATGAAAACCCGGCCCCGCCGCGCGCCTCGAGCGCCGCCGCCGCGCCCTGAAGCTCGCCCGGGGGTTCATGTCTCGACAAGATCGCGGCGATCGCGCGCGCCGCTTCGAGCCCGTCGCGAATGGCGGCGAGATCGCGCGGTCCGCCCCGCGCGAGCGACAGCCGCGATAACGCACGGGCGATATCGGGCGCGCCGCGAAGAAC
>JACADX010000178.1 GCA_013389125.1 Parvularculaceae bacterium
CCGCGCTTTCGTCCCCATAAGCGGGGGGAGCAGAACCCGCGCTGCGCATGTTCGGCAGGCGCCACGTATTTCGAGTCCTCGCCTTCGGCGAATCCCGCAATGACGTCTTTTGCCGGCCCATGATTTCCATCCCGCCCATCGTAACCCCGCGCCAAGGGAGGGGGACGGAATTTTGTTTCCGAACGGAATCAACAGGATCGTTGGTTAACCGCGTTTCGGGTCGGTGAAGACGCCGCCGTCAACGCTGGCGGCGGGCCCGCCCGTCAGAAATTGGCGCGAAGCCAGGCGCTGACATTGCCGATGACGCCCTTGCCGAGGGCGCCGCCGGCGGCGAGCGGCGAACGCCTCGCGGCGCGCTTTGCCGCCGAGCGCTCACGCGCGGCGATCTGCACGACGCCAACAGCGACGGCGAATTGCGGCGCGGTCGCCGTATCCGGCGCTCCCGAAAGCGCCGCCGGCCGGCCAAGCCGCGTCTTCACCCCCAAGATGCGTTCCGCCGTCTCGCGCGCGCCGATCAAAAGGCTGCCGCCGCCGGTCAGAACGGCGCGGCGGATGGCGCGGCGCGCCGAACCAGATTGCGGCAGATCGGCGAGCGCCAATTCGAGGATCTCTTCAAAGCGCGGCGCAATCACTTGCGTCAGCTCCGCGCGCGAGTGCCGCTGGTTTTCCGATTCATCGCCAAGCTGCGGAAAATCGATCAGCCGGTGCTCGTCGCCGGCGCTCGACAGCGTTGATCCGTAGAGCGTCTTGATGCGCTCGGCCTTTGCGAGCGGCGCGCCGAAGATCTGCGCGATATCGCGGGTGACGTGATCGCCGCCGAGCGCAACGCCGCCGCAGGCGATGAGCGCGCCGCGCTCATAGAGGGCGTAGTCGGTCGACCGCGCGCCGATGTCGATCAGAATGACGCCAAGCTCGCGCTCATCCTCGATCAGCGCCGATTCCCCGGCGGCCGCGGGCGCTGCGACGATCTCGTCAAGCTCGAGCCCGCACCGGCCGAGGAGCGCCTCGACATTTTCGGCGTAGCTTTCCTTCACAAAGACGCCAAGCACCTCGGCGTTAAGGACCGCGCCGGCGAGGCCGACAGGATCTTCAGCGATTTCGCCGTCGACGGCATAGCGGATCTTCAGCGCATGAAGCGCGCGCGAGCCCTCCGGGGCCGCCGACGTCGCGCCCTGCGCAAGGCATTCGGCGACATCGTCGCCGGTGATGACGCCGCCCGCTATGTCGAGATCGACGGAGAGTTTTCGGCAGCCGAGAGAGCGGCCGCCGGCGGCGACGTTGACGCGGCGAATGCGCTCGCCGGCCATACGCTCGGCGGCTTCGACCGCGGCCCGGAGCGCCGCGTCAATATTCGCCCGGCTGTCCTTGCCGACGGAACCGTGCTGCCCGACGCCGATCACATCGGCTTCGAATTCCCCGGTATGGACCGGCGTCAATTGCGCGATGACGCACGCGACTTTCGACCCGCCGATATCGACGGCGGCGACAAGTCCGCGTTCGCGCGCCGGTTTGCCGTATTTCGCCATTTTACCGTTACGCCGCCCTGGCGCCCTTGCTGCGGCGCGCGCGAAAGCCCGGCCGCCGCCATTATTGTCCGACGATTCGCACGATTTCGGTCAGCCGTTCGCCGGATCGCCGCCCATCGCCCGCGCCGGCGTCGGCGCCGCTTCGCCGCGCTTCCTGATGACCATGCGTTCCGGATCGCGGAGATCGATATATTCGATCTCCTGGTCAAGGAGCCCTTGCGCTTCCTGCAAGATGCCAAGATCGGCGATCGCCTCGACATAGGCGCGCTCCGGCAGCTTGACGTCGACATTGTTTCTGAGGCGCATGTTCCACCGCCGCCCTCCGACCCTGATGAGCGCATAGGCGCGTTTGCCGATCTCCGTCTCGCGCGCGAGCGCCGAGAGGATGCCGGACGCCGCCTCCTGCGCGCCGGCCCCGACAATGAGCGGCAGATTGGAATATTCATAGGCGCCGACCTCGCGAATGATCGCGCCTTCGGCGTCGATAAGATGGAGGTCGCCGTCGATCTGCCAGACCGCCGCCGGTTCGCGCTCCCGAATCGAAACGCTGATCGTGTCGGGATAAAGCCGCGTAACCGCAGCCGACCGCACCCAGCCGAGATTTTCAATGCGCGCGCGGGCCTCGTCAAGCGACAGATGCAAGAGCGAGGCGCCGACGACGGGTCCCAAAGCGTCGAGCACTTCCTCATGCGCGGTCTGATGCGCGCCGCGAAGAAGCACGCGGCGAATCTCGAGACCCGCCGCGATCGCCGTCTCGTTCGCCGCTCGGTCTATGGCGCGGCCCATCAGTCCGAAATAGCCGCCGGCCCAGAGAACGATCGCGATGAGGCCGAGAAGCGCCGCCGATCCCGCAATTCCGGCGACGGTGTAGCGCTCGAAGATTCCCGCGACACGCTCAATTGCGCTCGGCGCGGGCCGCTTCGATTTCTTCTTTTTCAGCGCGCGCATGACGCGTCCTCGATGATCCACTGGCAAAGATCGGGGAACGAAATATTGTTGTATGCGGCCTGCTCCGGCGTCAGCGACGTCGCGGTCATGCCCGGCTGGGTGTTGACTTCGAGGAAGTAGACCTGCTCGCCCTTCGCCGTCTCGTCGTACCGGAAATCGGAGCGCGTGACGCCGCGGCAGCCGAGCGATTGATGCGCTTTAAGTGCGAGCTCGAGGCACCGTTGCGCGATCGCCTCCGGCACGCGCGCCGGAAGGACGTGCTCCGATCCGCCGGGAGCGTATTTCGCTTCATAGTCGTAGAAGGCGAGCGAGGTCGTGATCTCGGTGACGCAAAGCGCGCGATCGCCCATGACGGCGACGGTGAGCTCGCGGCCGGGGATGAATTTCTCGACCAGAACCTCGTCGCCCAGCGACCATTTATCGCTCGTAAGCTCCGAGGGCGGACGATTGTCGCCCTTCCTGATGATGTGGACGCCGACCGACGATCCCTGCGCGTTGGGCTTGATGACATAGGGCGGCTCCATCGCATGGCCGCCCGCCGCCTCGAAGCGCGAAATCACGCGGCCCTCTGGCGAGGGAACGCCGGCGCCTTGAAGAACGAGCTTCGTCCTCTGCTTGTCCATCGCGAGCGAGGAGGCGAGGACGCCGGAGTGGGTGTATGGTATGCCCATCACCTCAAGGAGACCCTGAACGCAGCCATCCTCGCCCCACTGGCCGTGCAGGGCGTTGAAGACGGCGTCGGGCCGCGCCTCTTTCAGCTGGTCCGGAAGATCGCGGCCGGCGTCGATTTCGATCGCGTCGTAGCCCTTCGACCGAAGCGCCTTGGCGCAAGCCGCGCCGGAATTCAGCGACACTTCGCGCTCCGGCGACCAGCCGCCTTTGAGGACTGCGATGCGGTTGAACTTCACGCGGGCTCTCCAATGCGCCTGATTTCCCAGCGCAACTCAACGCCGGTCCTGTTAAGAACATCTTTACGAAGTCCTTCAACGAGCGCCTCGATGTCGGCGGCGGTCGCTTTGCCGCGATTGATCATGAAATTGCAGTGCTGATCGGAGCATTGCGCGTCGCCGACGACCCGGCCGCGTCCGCCGACCTCGTCGATCAGCTGCCAGGCCTTGCGTCCCCCCGATTTTGAAGGATCCGGATTGGCGAATGTCGAGCCGCCGGTTTTCTCGCGGATGGGCTGGCTCTTCTCGCGCCGCTCCATGATCGCTTTCATCCGCGCCTCGATCGCCGCGGGATCGTCGGCGCGGCCCTTGAAAGCCGCCTCGGTGAAGATGAGCCCCTCGCCCGCCCCGCAATGGCGATAGGCGAATTTCATGTCAGCGTTCTTGAGAACGCGGCGGCGCCCGTCGCGATCAAAGGCGACCGCCTCGACGAGGATGTCCTTCGTTTCCTGGTCATAGGCGCCGGCGTTCATGGCGAGCGCGCCGCCGATCGTTCCTGGGACGCCGCGATAGAATTCAAGTCCGGCGACGCCGGCCCGCGCCGCCTGACGCGCAACCTGGGCGTCGAGCGCGGCGGCGCCGGCGACGACGCGCGTTCCCTCGATTGAAATTTTCGCGAAGGGCGCGCCGAGGCGGAAGACGACGCCCCTGACG
>JACADX010000128.1 GCA_013389125.1 Parvularculaceae bacterium
CCGTTCCATCCGCCATAACACGCCTCCGTCTTTGGGGCCGGAAGCTAAAGCCGCGTCGGGTGCAGCCTCCAACGCCAATTCCTCCACATGGGGAAAGATCGAACTTCGGGGAAAACGGGAATAACCGCCCGCTGCAACCTTACGGCGATCAGATTTCCTGTCCGTTCAGCTGATCCCGCAACATTTTCGCGCGATTGCGCGCGTGGGGCTCATGCGGATTCCACTCAAGCGCCCTCTGAAAAAGACTATAGGCGCCGCGCTTGTCGCCGCCGGCGAGCGCGAATTCCGCAAGCGCGATTGCAGCCTCGAACTGGCGCGGTTCAAGTTCGATCGCGCGCGTGAAATCAGCGATTGACCCAGATTGGTCATCCAACTTCAATCGGACGGCGCCACGCAGCGCATAGGCCTGTGCAAAGCTCGGCGCAAGACCAATTGCGTGATCGAGGAGAGCGGCGGCAAGGTCAGTGTTTTCCGCCGTTATTGCGGCTTCTGCGCGATTATAGAGCAGATCGACCGTATCGCTTTGGCTGTCGCGCCAGATTTCCTGAATACGCTCCACGGTCGCTTCGGCGCTGACGCCGTCGCCCGTCCGAAGCTCTTCAAAGAGGTCGTCGAGCCGGACATCCGTCTGATCGGCGGCCGCCGTCCCAATCGCCGTCGTGGCCGCAAAAAAGGCAATAAGAACAGTGCGCATCGACCGCATCTTAGGCCGAGTGCGCCTTTCAGACCATTTATTTTGATCGGGGCGGCTTGAACCCAAGCCTATCCTTGTCGGGCCTTGAAGCGCTTTTGGGTCTTGTTGATCACATAGACCCTGCCCTTCCGGCGGACGACCCGGCAGTCTTTATGGCGTGATTTCAGCGACTTAAGGGAACTTCTGACTTTCATGGGTCGAGCCGGACGTTGGGTGCGATGGGCCAGATTTTGAGCGCGCGAGATAGCGCCACGGCCAGGATGCTGTCAACCCGCTGGTTCTTTGCCCTCCTGACCGAGTCATGTCCGGCTTGCCGGGATCGGAATTCAGGCGCAGTGGTCTCGCCGCGCGCCGATAGTCAATCCGCCTTGTGTGGCCTTGCGTCTGGATCGGTACATGGTTCGCCTAATTGTTGTTTTGTTCGCGATGCTTTCGATTGGATGTTCGGGCGGCGAAGTTTCGAGCGGCGGAGGCAATCCCGCTCCGCAATCGGCGGCGCCGACCGGTCTTTCCGCCGCTGCGCCAAGCAGCGTCAGCATCAGCCTGAAATGGCAGGGCGCAAGTCGTTTTTCGTCTTTCCGGGTCTACAGAAACGATATCGAAATCGCCCAAACGAGCTCGACTTCCTACTTGGACGCCGGCCTCACCCCGGCGACGCCCTATCGCTATTTCGTTCGGGGCGTGACCACGTCCGGCTTATCGGAACCAAGCGAGACCATAACGGTCACGACGCCGAACATGCTTCGTCTGGCGAATGCGGCGCTGGCTGATGTAGCGCGCCGCAGCTACCTGATGATACGGGATGTCGAATTCGATGGCGCTGGAAACCTCTTTGTCGCCGGAGGGGCATTCTCGGCGGACTTTCCGACAACGGCCGGCGCCTTTGACCGGACCCTGGCGAGCGGCGGGTCTTCACCCGGAACTGCCGGTCCGTCTGACGCGTTCATTATGAAGTTTTCGCGGTCTGGAGCCCTCGTCTGGTCGACGCTTATTGGCGGCCCGAGTTACGACCGCGCCTACGCCCTCGAAATCGCGCCAGACGGCGGCGTCATCATCGCAGGCCGCGCCGGCGAAGGCTTTCCAACGACGGCTGGCGTCGTTCAGCAGAACTTTGCCGGAGACATGGCGCCAAACGCCGCTTATGGAAGGCAAGACGGATTTATCGCGAAACTTTCCTCTGATGGATCAACGCTCTTGTGGTCGACGTTTATCGGCGACGCGAAATCCGGCTTCCTGCGTGACATCGACGTCGACGACGCCGGTCGGGTCTATGCGGCCGGCGCATTTTTCGGGGGATTTTCACATGTCACTTCAAACGCCGCGCAAGCCGCTGTCCGTGGCGCGCACGATCTCGCCTATGTGCGCCTCTCCGCGGATGCGAAAAGGATCGAATACGGAACCTACCTTGGGGGCGTCGAGCCGGCAGGCGCAACGCCGGGCACGCCCTCAATCGAGGTCACGCCTTCCCGCGAAGTCTTGGTGGCCATTGAGGAAGGAGGATCTGGCGCGCCGACGACGCCGGGCGCCCTGCAACAACGAGGCGCCGGCGGCGACGATTTTCTCATCGCCAAGTTCGGTCCGACGGATGCGCTGGTTTACGCAACCTATCTCGGCGGCTCAGGCGATGAAGGCCTTGAAACGCACAACATTGCTGCAGACGGGACCGGGCGATTGGCGATCGCCGCCGTTACCGCCTCTCAAGACTATCCGACAACCCAAAATGCGTATCAGCCGACCTTCGGCGGCGGGGCGTCCGATGCCGTCATATCGATCCTGTCGGCTGACGGATCACGCCTCATCGCCTCGACTTATTTCGGCGGTCCTGGAAGGGAGGATATTCAAGGCGTGAGGTTCGCGCCGGATGGTCTTCTCTATGCGTCGGGCGGCACCCGGTCCGCGTCGCTCAGGACGACCTCGAACG
>JACADX010000087.1 GCA_013389125.1 Parvularculaceae bacterium
GTGCAGGATCGAGTATTGAATGATGATCTGCGCAAAGGCGGGCGTGTCGCCGCCAAGACGCGCGAAAATCGCGAGAAAGAGCGACAGGAACGCCGCTTCGGAAACCCCGCGCCCGGCCTCAAGGAGTCCGAAGGCTTTACCCTGCTCGGAGGCGGGCGCCCAATCACGCGTCGCCTTGATGAGCGCGCCCCACATCATGCCGGTCGCGGTGACGCCCCACAATGCGTGAATGACGAGCGCGACCGGATAGGATGGAAAGGTCGAAAAAACAAAGCCGAGCAGGCCTGTCGAAATCAGCGCGCCGGCGATGAGGAGGCGCGGCTCGATCTTGTCGGCGATCCAGCCGCCCGGAATATAAGCGAGCATCGAGGTGAGCCCGAATGTCGCCATGAGCACGCCTGATTGCGAATTGGTGAGCGACAAGGCCTCCTCAAGCGGGTCGTAATAGACCTCGCGAAGAAAGGGGAGAAGATAGATGACTGTCCCGGAGAGGCCGAGCACCGCCATCACGACCCAGCGCGAGGCGAGCGTGGCGCGCGGCGCAATTCGCGCCGGCGGTATTCCAATTGTGGGATCGCCCGCCATTGCGCGAGCTTAAAGGGTCTTGATGGACAGCGAAATATCCACGCGATTGGCGAGATCGGCGCCTGCAGGGCGCCTTTTTGCGCGTTCGGTTGCTTGCGCGCTTACGGACTCTCCGCATCGCAAGCGGGTTCCAACCGAAAAGGCGTCGCATGCAATCTTCAAGTCGGCGCTGAATTCGCAACGATGACGGATCGCCGATCGCATTTTCGCGCGGTCGGACGCTCGCTGCGACGCCCGCTCGGAAGAACCGGCCGCCGCGCCCGCTGACTTGTCAAAAAGCCTTGGAACGCGGCGCACCGCCTCCTCACGGATCAAATGTTTGGCGGCGGAAATTCCGTCGCGGCATGCCGGACTCATATTGACACGCGACTTTTCACCGGACGGACGCAATCGCAAACCGTCATGCCGCATCGCGAACGGATTATGGTGGGCGGTGACGGGTTCGAACCGCCGACCTGCTGGGTGTAAACCAGACGCTCTGCCAGCTGAGCTAACCGCCCGCGCGTCGCACGCAGTCGCGCCAAAACGCCACGCGCCGCGTCGGCATAGCCGGCCGCCGCTGTCGCGACAAGCATCCGCGGCAACGGCGAAAGTCGCCGACGCGCGCTAGTTGAGCGCGTCCTTAAGCCCTTTGCCGGGCGAAAACTTCGGCTGCGTCGACGGCGGAATATGGATGGTTTCGCCGGTTCTTGGATTGCGGCCCTCGCGCGCCTTGCGCTTGGCCGCCGAGAAAGTGCCAAACCCGACGAGGCGAACATCATCGCCCTTTTTCAATGCGGCGGTGATTGCGTCAAAGACCGCATCGACGGCGCGGGTCGCGTCCGCTTTGCTCATGCTGGAGAGGTCGGCGACGCGGTCGATGAATTCGTTCTTGTTCATTTGCTTGCCCTTTCCAGGTTTCAGGGAAGTCCAGAGTGCTCGGCCTCCTTATCGCCCGCGCCGGAAGCGCGAGTAAAGACAAGGGCCGGCCGTTTTCCATACTGTGGAGAGATTCGTTCCGAACGCGCAGAAACTAGGAGGCTTTTTTGGCGGCGACAGTCCTCAAGTGCCGAAAGTGGTCGCCTTCGTGCTCGATGCACCGTTCGACGAGTTCGCGCCAGACCGGCTCGGCGATGCGCGGCGAAAGCCCTTCGCGGTCGGCCGATGCGAGAACTTTTGCGATCACGTCGCGGATCCGCCAGTCGACCCGAACGTCCGACTCGCGGTCTTTGATGCGGGCGGCGGCCTCGATATAAGCCTGCCGCTCCGCCATTAGCGCGACGAGAGCGCGGTCGATCCGGTCGATTTCAGCCCGCACTTCGTCCATCGATCGGCATTCGCCGGCAACGACGCGGGCTCTTTCAAGTTCGGTCATGCGCCTCATCTAGGCGAGCCGGCCGCCGACTTGAAGCCGCTGAATTCGGGCAAATCGACCCGACGACAGGATCATCGGGCTCTGGCACGGAATTCGCGCGCGCTCCTTTCTTGGATATTCGCGGCGATTTCGCGCCAAACCGACCGCGGTTTTACCTCGGCCGCCTGCGGCCCCTTGTTAACGCATTGACCTGCATGGAATTTTTCGCCGCCAGCCTCGAGGCCCCTTGCCGCAGCGCAGCCGGTGCGCTATGTGTCAGTTTCATGACATTTTTATTGCAGTTCGACGACAGTCGCGTCTGCTTCGGAGTTTTCTCAAATGGCGAACCGATTGCACGCCCCCTCCCTTCCCCTTGATTCAGCAAGAGATTTCTCAGGGGCGCGACGCCTGATCGGGCATCTTTCCGCAGCGGCGTTCCTGATCGCGATCGGCATCGTCTGCGCCAAGATCTTGACCTTCACGCCGCCGGCGGAGGCCGATTGCCTGCCGGAAATCTGCGGACCGGCGAACGCACCCTGAGCAAAGCCTCAAGCCGTACAAAAAGCGGCCCGTCCGCGGACGGGCCTTCCTTTTGAGTGCGTCAGCACGTCGTCAGTGCGTGACGACGCTGTCGCCCGCGTCGACATCTTGCGTAATCGGCGGCGGAACGGGTTCCGACCATTCGATCGGCGTCAGCGGCCGGGTCAAGGCGTGCGCGAGCACCTCGTCGACACGACCCACCGGAATGATCTTCAGCCCCTGTTTCACATTGTCGGGAATTTCCGCGAGATCCTTTTCATTCTCCTCCGGAATGAGCACGGTCTTGATGCCGGCGCGGAGCGCCGCGAGGAGCTTTTCCTTGAGGCCGCCGATCGCAAGGACGCGCCCGCGGAGCGAAATCTCGCCGGTCATCGCAATGTCCTTGTGGACGGGGACGCCCGTCAACACCGAGACGATCGCCGTCGCCATGGCGACGCCGGCGGAAGGGCCGTCCTTGGGCGTTGCGCCTTCCGGCACGTGGATGTGAATGTCCGTCTTGTCAAAGACGGGCGGCTCGATCCCGAATTCGGTCGACCGGCTCCTCACAAAGGACGATGCCGCCGATACCGACTCCTTCATCACTTCCTTGAGATTGCCGGTCGGCGTCATCCGACCTTTGCCCGGCATCTTGACAGCCTCAATCGTCAAAATGTCGCCGCCGACTGATGTCCATGCAAGTCCGGTCACGATGCCGACGCGATCCTCGCCCTCAATTTCGCCGTAGCGGAATTTCGGCACGCCGGCGTAAGCGCCAAGGTTGTCAGGCGCTATTTCGACTCTTTTCGATTTGCCGGTCTCGATTTCGCGCACCGCTTTCCTCGCAAGGCGCGCAAGCTCGCGCTCGAGGCTTCTGACGCCCGCCTCCCGCGTATAGCGGCGAATGAGCTCCATGAGGCCCTCATCCGTGATTTTCCACTCGGACGCTTTGAGGCCATGATCCTTCATCAGTTTCGGGATGAGGTGACGGCGCGCGATCTCGCGCTTCTCATCTTCCGTATACCCCGGAATGCGGATGATTTCCATCCGGTCGAGGAGCGGCTGGGGCATGTTAAGGCTGTTCGCCGTCGTGATGAACAGGACGTCCGAAAGATCGTATTCGACCTCAAGATAATGGTCGGCGAATGTCGAGTTCTGCTCCGGGTCGAGGACTTCAAGAAGCGCTGACGACGGATCGCCGCGAAAGTCCTGGCCCATCTTGTCGATTTCATCGAGCAGAAAGAGCGGGTTCGATTTCTTCGCCTTTTTCATCGACTGAATGATCTTGCCCGGCATCGAGCCGATATAGGTCCGGCGGTGGCCGCGGATCTCCGCTTCGTCGCGAACGCCACCGAGAGAGACGCGGACGAATTCGCGCCCCGTCGCCGCCGCGATCGACTTGCCGAGCGACGTCTTGCCGACGCCCGGCGGTCCGACGAGGCAGAGGATCGGGCCCTTGAGCGTTCCCATGCGCTTTTGCACGGCTAGATATTCGAGGATGCGCTCCTTCACTTTCTCAAGACCGTAATGGTCTGCGTCGAGAATCTGCTGCGCCTTGTCGAGATCGTGCTTGATTTTCGACCTGTTGTTCCATGGAATCGAAAGCAACCAGTCGAGATAGTTCCGGACGACGGTCGATTCCGCCGACATCGGCGACATCTGGCGCAGCTTCTTGACCTCCGCTTCCGCCTTGGCGCGCGCCTCCTTTGAAAGCTTCGTCTTCTTTATGCGATCTTCAATTTCGGCGATTTCGTCGCGCGCCTCATCGCCTTCGCCGAGCTCTTTCTGGATCGCCTTCATCTGCTCGTTGAGGTAATATTCGCGCTGCGTCTTCTCCATCTGCCGCTTGACGCGGTTGCGGATCTTCTTTTCGACTTGGAGGACGCTCATTTCGCCCTCCATCAGCGCGTAAACCCGCTCAAGGCGCTGCGCCACATCGAAAATCTCCAAGAGCTCCTGCTTTTCCGCGATCTTGATGTTGAGGTGCGAGGCGACCGTGTCGGCAAGCTGCGCGGGGTCCTCGATCGAGTTCACCGAAACGAGAACTTCCGGCGGCACGCGCTTGTTGAGCTTTCCGTAGGATTCAAACTGCGAAACGACCGACCGCGAAAGCGCGTCAAGTTCCGCCTGTTCGCCCTCGACTTCGGGCGGCGTCGTCGCCTCGGCTTCGAAAAAGTCGTCGGTCTTGGTGAATCGCTCGACCTTCGCGCGCTCCTCGCCCTCGACAAGCACTTTCACGGTCCCGTCGGGCAGCTTCAGAAGCTGCAGCACGGATGCAATGACGCCGATCGAATAGATGCCGTCGGCCTTCGGATCGTTGTCGCTTGCGTCCTTTTGGGCGACGAGAAGGATTTTCTTGTCGTGCTCCATGACGTGTTCGAGCGCGCGAACGGATTTGTCGCGCCCGACGAACAGCGGAATGACCATCGTCGGGAAGACCACGATGTCGCGAAGCGGCAGGACGGCGTACTTGGCGGACTGAGACATGAACATCCTTTTCCTGGGCCTTTGAGAAGCGCCCCGTTTATGCGTCCGCCCCGATTATGGCGGCCTACCCTTAACGTCTTGCAGAGCCCTGCGCCACGTCGCGAATAAGGAACCCGCCGCTTGGACGGCGGCGAACGCCCGCATAATGTGGCGTTCCGCCTCGCGGTTTCAACCCGTGATTTCCACTCCGAAAAAGCCGAAAACGAAGCGGCGCCCGAGGGCGTCGTTCACGTTTGAAATAGCGCCTGCCGCCGACGCTAAGCCGAGGCGCCGGCCTCGACCGCTTCCTTGCCGCGGTCTTCATAGATGTGGAGCGGTTTGGCCCGTCCCTCTACGACTTCCGCATTGACGACGACTTCCGCGACGCCCTGCATGGACGGGAGTTCGAACATCGAGTCGAGCAGAATGCCTTCCATGATCGACCGAAGACCGCGCGCGCCGGTCTTGCGCGCGATCGCCTTGCGCGCGATCGCCGATTTTGCGTCCTCGGTGAAGGTGAGCTTCACGTCTTCCATTTCGAAGAGGCGCTGATACTGCTTGATGAGCGCGTTCTTCGGCTGCGTGAGGATCTGGATGAGGGCCGCCTCATCAAGGTCCTCCAGCGTCGCAATCACCGGCAGCCGGCCGACGAATTCGGGGATGAGGCCGAATTTCAGCAGATCCTCAGGCTCGATCGTCTTGAGGACCTCCCCGACGCGGCGGTCGTCCGGCGCCGAGACCTTGGCGCCGAAGCCGATCGACGTGCCGGCATGGCGCATCGAGATGATCTTTTCGATCCCGGCGAAGGCGCCGCCGCAGATGAAGAGGATGTTCGTCGTATCGACCTGCAGGAATTCCTGCTGAGGATGCTTGCGGCCGCCCTGCGGAGGCACTGACGCGATCGTCCCTTCCATGATCTTCAAAAGCGCCTGCTGGACGCCCTCGCCCGAAACGTCGCGCGTAATCGACGGGTTGTCGGACTTCCGCGAAATCTTGTCGACCTCGTCGATATAGACGATGCCGCGCTGCGCCCGCTCCACATTGTAGTCGGCCGACTGCAGGAGCTTCAGGATGATGTTTTCAACATCCTCGCCGACATATCCTGCTTCCGTCAGCGTCGTCGCGTCGGCCATCGTAAACGGCACGTCGAGAATGCGCGCGAGCGTCTGCGCCAGCAGGGTCTTGCCCGAGCCCGTCGGCCCGAGGAGAAGGATGTTCGACTTTGCAAGTTCGACGTCGTTGTTCTTCGTTGCGTGGTTAAGCCGCTTGTAATGATTGTGCACGGCGACCGAGAGGACCCGCTTCGCCAACTTCTGGCCGATCACGTAGTCGTCGAGCACCTTGCAAATCTGGTGCGGGCTCGGCACGCCTTCGCCGGCCTTCACAAGCGAGGATTTCGATTCCTCGCGAATGATGTCCATGCACAGTTCGACGCATTCGTCGCAAATGAACACCGTCGGACCGGCGATGAGCTTTCGCACCTCGTGCTGGCTCTTTCCGCAGAAAGAGCAATAGAGGGTGTTCTTGCCTTCGCCGCCGCTTTTGCCGCTAACCTTGCTCACTCGATACAGCTCCTCAAAGGAGTTCCGGCGTCCCGGAAACCCGGACTGGCGCAGGCCTTGCCGTGGAACGACGCCGCAAGCGCATGTCGGAAAGTTGCATGAACCGCGCCATGCCCGCCTTTCCGGACGCTTCGGGCCGCCCCTTCACCATATTCGATCACAACCCTAACCTGCCAATCAAGCCGACTTTTCTCGCTCTTGGTAACCCTCGGCTTTTCAGCCGGCGCAAGGCGAGGCCCGTCTAGTCTTCGGCCGCAGCCCGTTTCTCGAGCACCTTGTCGATAAGGCCGAACGCGACCCCTTCCTCCGGCGACATGAAGTGGTCACGGTCAAGAGTTCTCTCAATAATTTCATAGGGTTGGCCTGTGTGCTCGACATAGATCTCGTTGAGCCGCCGCTTCATCTTGATGATATCCTGAGCGTGTCGCTCGATGTCCGAAGCCTGGCCCTGAAACCCGCCCGAGGGCTGGTGAACCATGATCCGCGAATTCGGCAGGGAAAACCGCAGCCCCTTCTCCCCGGCCGTGAGGAGGAGAGAGCCCATCGAGGCGGCCATGCCGATGCACATTGTCGAGACCGCCGGGCGGATGTTGCGCTTTGTGTCGTACATCGCGAGGCCGGCCGAAACAGAACCGCCGGGGCTGTTGATATAAAAGGCGATTTCCTTTTTCGGGTTCTCCGCCTCGAGGAAAAGGAGCTGGGCGACAATGAGGGTCGAGACCGCGTCATGCACCGGCCCGGAAAGGAAAATGATCCGTTCCTTGAGAAGACGGGAATAGATGTCGTAGGCGCGTTCGCCGCGGCTCGACTGTTCGACGACCATTGGCACCAAGGTATTCATGAAAATGTCGTGGGGGTCCTTCATGGAGCTCTTTCCGTCCGTTGCGACCGGAGCGGCCCCCGATCAAAATCCGCCTTCGTCCGCCGATGAAGCGGCGTGGTTAATATGGGGTTGCCGAAAGGGCCCGCAATGCAAGTCCCCGCCAACCCCGCCCTCACATTAGGGCGCCTGCGCTTAAGCGACGGTTATTCTTGGCGAAAGGCAAGAGCGATCGGGGTCTGGCGCGAGGGTTTTGAGTGAGGAATGGGGCTTAACGGCTCCCCCCTCCGGAGGCGTTCTCCTAGGATCGGAAGATTGGCGCCCACCGGCCGATCCGGCAATCTTTCGGGCTTGGAACCGGGCGCCGCCCTGGATTGTTTCAGAACGCGGCGCCATCCCGCGAGGTTGTCGGCGCCGGGCGCCCTTTCGGCGTGCCGCGCTCGCGGAATTTCGAGATATTCCGCGGCTCCCAGCCGCGAACGGCGCCATCTTCAATTCTTGAAGGGCGCCCCTGAACCGGCGGCGCTCGTCGCACCCTCCCGCCCCGCGCGTTCAGCGCGAATGTCGGGCCTTGTTCCGTGCGCGGCTTCCAGGTTGCGTTCCCGGCGCGCCGCGAAATCTCACCTTTTCAAAGAGCCGTGAGCCGCGACTTTCGCCGCCGCCCGATAATGAAACGCGCCGGGGCGCGAAATCCGTCGCGGTTTCGACCCTCGGCCAGGATTTTTTTCGCGGGACCCGTTCTCCGCCCTCGCGCAAATCGTCCGTTAACCAACAATTCGTCGACCGGGCGGTCGGCTTTGCGTTCAAGACTTCGCCGACGGCGCGAATTCCTCCCGCGACGATTGCATTCGTCGACCGACCAGTCGGGCAATTATTCCCCCCTTCCGACGAAGGCCGCGTGCGACGAAAGCAAAGCAAGGAGGACGCCGCGGGACCGCCAAGTCGCGTGCCGGCCGGCGCGGCGTCCGCAGTCGGCGCAAACTCCTTCTTCCACCGGAATAGCAGAGCTGCCGCCATCCGATGCCGACGCGACACCGTCGACACCGAGTTCTCCCGGAGCGCCTCGGCGACAATCGCCGCCTTCTCCTCGCGGCTGTACCGCTGGCGCGCCGTCAAATCATAGCTCGTCATATCTGGAGATAGTCCTTGCCATAGAACGTAAACGGATCGCCGTCACGCCAGTCGCAGGACTTACGATCTCCCGTCAGCCGTCTTCAAGGCGCGTTCCCCGGACGCTTACCAGCAACAGGGCTCTCGCTATGAACGAGGGAGCCGAAGGGCCCAGGTCACTGACATACGACTGTTGAGGCTGGCAGCCAACATTTATTCTGCAGGCGGAAGATTTTCCGTCAGACAAGGGCCGTAGGTATGCACTTCATTCACAGACAAATTGTAATCGACAATGCCGCCCGCCGCGCCTGTGAACGAGACCTTCCGCGTAACACGCGTGAACTCGCCACCGTGATACTCCACGATCAATTCATTCTCACGCCAATAGATCTTTGTAATGCAGACGCTTGCGCCGAGGAGTGCGCACCCATGCTCTTTCCCAACGCGCGGTACGATCGATATACAGTGACCCGTGCCTCCTGCGGCGCCGCCAAAGAGATGCAATTTGTATAATGCTGTGACGTTACCGTCGGGTGAGACTGACGCGCTCACGGGCACGACCTTGTCGCCACAGGCGATCAATAGCAACATCGATATCGTCACCCACCGCAATCTCATCGACATTGGTTGATTCCCGCTAGCGTGGTTTCGACGTCCTCTGGAACATCTCCAACTCGAGGCAGTTCGCCGAAGGGGTTTCCATATTCCGGTCGGTACGGGTGGCCCCTCGGATCAATCAGGTTCTGAATAAACTGCACGGCGCCGGCACCACGTAAAAGCGTGCCTGGGGACAACAACACTGAGCCGGTCTCTCCAAAATTGAAGTTGCCCATTTCGTCCCTCCCGGGTGTCTGTAGTTTATAATCCCAGGGACCGCCTGGAGCGACGCTTCCGACAAACGTTCCAACCGCGACCAGATATGGCACGTCCATTCCCTCGGGATCGCGGGGTGAATTGAAGATGATGTTCTCAACGAATGCGACGTTCTCCCGCACCGTCGAACCGTCTGGCAACGGAGTATCGCAGCGATGATCATCATTGCCATCGCCGCTCGCGCCGCCTCCAAAGAAAGTAAACCCTACGCCAGCGAATCCGCCAAGCGACCCAAGATTGAAATTGGCGGCTGACGTGTCAAAAAATGGCGTCGGCGGTCGCGTGCCAAATACGGAGACGGTATCGTCAATCGTCGTCTGACCCTCGATCTTCAGGTCATACATCTCCGTGCCGGTTGGATCGGTCGCGTTCACCGGGTCATTGGCGACATACCCGTATAAATTCATCCCGCCGGAATAGCCAATCGGGTCTCCTTGCATGAACCGGCCGGTCGCGGGGGAATAGGCTCTGGCGCGCGCGTGATAGAGCCCGCCCGAGCCGGAGAGCGACGGCGCGCCGGAATAGCGGAAATGCGCCGGCTCGGGCTGGATCGGGGCCGCCCCTCGACTGGCCGTCCGTATTCGTCATATTTGTAGACCGCGGCGGCGGCGTAGGGGGCGATGACCCAAGCGATGACCGAGCCTTGGAGCTCTCAGCGCACACGCAGGACTATGTCCTCTGACGGGTATCCCGGGGTGTCGTTGAACGCACAATTGTGGAGCGGATAAAATCTCGCCCTGAATGAAACCTCGTCAACGCCAGCCGGAATCTCCGCATGCCCCAACACGCCAAAGTCGAGCAGGATCTCACCATCCTGCCCGATTGATTTGGTTACGGGGATTTCGATGACGTAGGGATGTTGAGCATCGACCACAATCTCCTTGAGCCGACCCCTCCTCGCCGGCAAAATCATCGGCGGATGATCCTCCAATTTTGAAACGGCCCATTTGGGGTTGTCATGATCTAAATCAGACAAAGTTATGGATTCGTCAATGTTTTCATATACGCGCATTCTTGCGCGGCGATTGGTGGAGAATGCTAGACCGATTGTCGCTTCATTCGAGTCGCTAAAGATATTGTCCGATCGCAGCGAGCGGAACTGCGTCTCCTCCTTGTCCGGATAAAAGCAACTTTCACCGCAGGCTGCTAAAAGCAGGCACACAGGCAATACGGCGGCGGTTGCGAGACGGAAAACCATGTCACTCACCGCACCGTGCGGACACCTTGGCCCGCGCGTCACTTCGAGGAACAGGACCGAGGCTGTCGATCAGCGACGCAAGGTTCTGCGCCGTATCCTGCCTTCCCCAGGTCTGAGCTGCGGCGGCCTGTCCAACGAAGTTCGATCGAAAATCCGACCACAGTCCGCCGGATCGGCTCCAGTTTCGATTGACGAAGGTTGGCGTCGCCATCTGCATCAGTTCTACTCCCGCGCCTAACCCATGAGACATGCCGACCGCGCCGGCGAGGCTATGACCTGCGCTTACGGCGTGCTTCAAATCAATCCAGCCGATTTCGGTCAGCGTATACCGGTCCGAGCCGGGCACGTTATTTCCTGAGGCGCCGAACACGAAGCCCACTGCACCGGTCTGGTCAATTGCGGCCGAAATTGACTCTGCGATCTCTACGGGATCAGCGTAGGCATCGACATACCCGCGCAACTCGGCGCACGGCTCATTGTCGATTGGCGGTCTCTCCGCCACGCTGCCGCCGCCCGGCGAGTAAGTCGGATTGCTCGGTCCTGCTCCGCCAAAACCGGGGCAGATCGAAAGCCCGGGAACGTAACCGCCGGTGGCTCCGGTCTCCGTCGGGGTGACCCAGCCTGTGCTGACGAAGGTCGATATTTGATAGCAGCCGTTTCCGCTATAGGTTACGCGATCAAGCCCCCACGGATCCGTGAAGTTGACGGGATCATTGCCGACATAGGCGTAGAGGTTCATGCCGCCGGCGTAGCCGATGGGGTCCGCTTGCATGAAGCGGCCCGTGGCGGGCGAATAGGCCCGGGCGCGCGAGTGGTAGAGGCCGCCCGAGCCGGAGAGCGAGGGCGCGCCGGCATAGCGGAAGCGGCCGGAGACGCCCGCGCCGGCGATCCCGAAGGGGTCGAATTTGTTGATCTGGACGACGCCCGCCGTCGCATTCGCATGGGCGATGATCGATCCCCGCTCGTCGGCGAGGAGCCATTTGCGGTTCGAGGTCCCGGTCCCTTCGAGCCAGACCAGCGGCTCGTCGAGGCCGCCGGGAACGAACCGCCGCTGCAAGGCGTTCGATCCGTCATACTCGGCGATGACCTGCGCTCCCGCATAAAGGAACCGCGTCGTCGCGCTCGTCGTCTCCTGATAGAGCCGGCCTGAGGGGTCATAGGCGTAGGCCGCCGTCCCCGCCCCGGTCATCCGGTCGGCGGCGTCGTAGGAATAGGTCTTCGTGGTATCGTTCGTGGTGTTCCCGCGCGGATCATGCGCGAAGGGCGCGCCGTCGAGCGTCGTTATCTGGTTCAAGGCGTTGTCGCCGTAGGCGTCGGAAAAGTCCGCCGCGACGCCCCATTTGAAAGCCGCGTTCGAGACCGTGCGGCCGGTGATCTGCGAGGCCGGATTGTACGAATAGCCGAAGCTCACGTCGTTCGCTGTCCCCGACGCGTTGTGGACGAGCGAAGAGAGCCGCGACATCCCGTCATAGCCGTACGCCGTCGACGCCCCCGCGCCATTCGCGCGCGTCAGCGAAACGCGGCGCCCGAGATTGTCGTAGGTGAAGCTCTGGTCGAGAGCCGATCCGGGCAATTTCACAAGTCAATTCGCATTGTGGGACTTGAGACGTAGGGGTCGCCGCTGTCTCCGATGCAGTCCAGGTCCGGAAAGAGAATCAAATTAACGTCGATCCGGACACTGTCGCGCGGCACGACGATCACGCGATAACCTTCAAATCTGATCTGCATTTCATTGTCGGAAACGTTCTTGCGGCTTACGAGAATCGAAAATTCATGCGGATGATCTGGCCCGTAGAGCGCGCGGTTTGGCGGCGGCTTCGCAACCTTTCCTTTCGTTTCGATTCGCAAATCGTCAAGAAGCTCGATAGGAATCTGCGAAGACTTAAAGACGGACACGCTTATGCGCGGATTCTGCTCGTCCTGGGCAACCGGCAATCTGTATGGCTTCTTTGGATAGAAGGTAAAAGCGATCGCCTTCGTCTCGCCTTCCTTCAATTGAATGGCTTTAACTTGGCTCGGCGTAAACACTACCCCGTCGTTCGCCGGAGCGTTGCAATCCCTGAATCCGCAACTGGACAGCGCCATTGCGCCAATCAACAATATCAAGCTCTGATCCCGGATTTCCATTTCAGTTTCCGCACGCATTGGCGCGCGCCGCCGCTTCCTGCTGGCTCAAGACGCCTTGCGCTATGATCTGGGCCGCCATCGTCTCCGCCAGCGATCCTTCGAAGCCGCCCCAGTAGAATTGATTGGCGGCGGCTTGGCCCAAAGCATTGGAATAATAGTCAGAACGCAGATGAGCCGACTGCGAAAACCTGGCGGACGCAAATCCGAACAGCCCTTGGGCGATTTCCAAGCCGGCACCGCGCGCTGCGCCTCCACCCTTCACGCCCTCCCAACTGAAGCCGCTGAAGATGACATGTTGCAGGTCGACCCAGCCGCTACTGGTTGCAGTGTATCGCGCGCCATCCCGGTCTACTCCATTACCGAATTCAGGGACAAAAAATTGCATGAAGCTCGTCCTTTCCAGCGCCTGTTGTATGACGCCCACAAGTTCGTTGGCTTCCACATATTGTTCAGAATCAGCGTATGATTGCTGTTGCGCACAAGCATCGTCGCGGCCCCGCCTCAACGCATCCGCGACTGCCTGCGCGCCGCCGCCGACTCCGGCGTTGCCGCTGTCGAAAGTTGACGGCGAAGGGAGGGCCCACCACCAGCCGTAGTTTGAGGAACCGGTGTCGCCGGACGTGCATGTTGTCTTCGTGCCGACCGTCGTGCAGGTGGTCCATCCGCGCAGTCCCCACGGATCCGTCGCGTTGACGGGATCATTGCCGACATAGGCGTAGAGGTTCATGCCGCCCGAGTAACCGATGGGGTCCGCCTGCATGAACCGCCCGGCTGCGGGCGAATAGGCCCGGGCGCGATTATTGTAGAGCCCGCCGGCGCCGGCGAGCGATGGGCTGCCTGCGTAGCGGAAGCGGCCCGAGACTCCGGCGCCCGCGATGCCATAGGGGTCGTATTTGTTGATCTGGCTGACCGCGGCAGTGGCGTTCGCGTGGGCGATGATCGAGCCCCGCTCGTCGGCGAGAAGCCATTTGCGGTTTCCCGTCCCCGTCCCCTCAAGCCATACGAGCGGCTCGTCGAGGCCGCCCGGAACGAAGCGGCGGATGAGCGCGTTCGTTCCGTCATA
>JACADX010000207.1 GCA_013389125.1 Parvularculaceae bacterium
AAGCCCGGGGCCGAGAGCGCGGCCCCGGCCATTTCGGCGCGCTTGAAAGGGATCACAATCGATGGCGCATGCCGCGCACGCGTACGGCGCCTACAAGCGCGCCATGATCGCAACCTCCGGTCCTAGAGCGCTCGAGGCTGAAGCGTTTGAGCGAATTAATGCGGAACTTCGCCAAGCGCAGCGCTCGCGCGAGCAGAACTATCCGGCGTTCGTCGCCGCGCTATCACGAAACTCAAGGCTTTGGACGATCCTGGCTGCGGATGTCGCTGACGACGCGAATGCGCTGCCAAGGGACACTCGCATTGCGATCTGGCGGCTTTCCGCTTTTGTGCGGTGCCACACCCAGAAATTGCTTCAGCCGAATTCAGCTGCTCCGATCGATCCGTTGCTGGCCATCAATCTAGACATGATCGCAGGACTGCGGGCGAAGAAGGCGGGAACAGGCGCATGACCGGGCTTGTGCTTAAATTGAAGCCGCATGAGAAATTCCTGATCAACGGCGCCGTGCTTCAGAACGGGGACCGCGCCGCCCGACTGCGGATAAGAACCGCCGGCGCCTCCGTTCTGCGGCTCCGCGACGCGATGCATCCGAATGACGCCGTGACGCCGCTGCGCAAGATCTACTACATTGCGCAACTCGCGATCGCCGGCGAGGTCGATGAAGCGGCGGCGCGCGCCGAAATGCTGGAGGGACTGCGGCTCTTGCGGGCGGACGCATCCGCTGAGGTCGCGCTTGCGTCACTCGAGGTCGCGGAGCAGGCCCTTCGCGACGGAAAGCTGTTCGCCGCGATGCGCGCGCTCAAAAAGGCGATTCCGCTCGACGGCTCGGTCCCGACGGAGAAGGCGCTGTGTTCCAGCCGGCAATCCCAATAGGCGGCTTTGCCGGATGGCGGATATTCGAGCGCAGCGCCGAGAGACAGCTGGACGCGTTCGCGCGTCAGGCCTCCGTTCAAAGAGATATCGCCTATTTCCGCGAACATGTCGGCGAAATTTCAGACCCCAGCGCGTTGATTGGCGATCGACGCTTGCTGGCCGTCGCGCTCGGGGCGTTCGGCCTTGAAGACGAGATCGGCAAAAAGGCGCTCATACGCCGTGTTCTTGACGAAGGAACGGAGAACCCGAGATCCTTCGCCAATCGGCTGAACGATTCTCGGTGGAAGGCGTTTGCCGGCGCGTTCAGTTTCGGAAACGCCGCCGGGGCTCCGACTTGGTCGTTGTCGTTCAGGGAGATGATCACGGCCAAATACGTCGAGCGCTCGTTTGAACGCGCGGTGGGCGATGTCGATGCTTCCTTTCGCCTCGCCATGAATTTTCGACGTGAGGCGAGAGCGATCGCAGGCGGCGAAAACGTCGATCGCGTCGGTTGGCTGCAAATTATGGGACAAAGGCCGCTGCGCGCGGTCGCGGAAGCGGCGCTCGGTCTGCCGCCTTCCATCGCGCAGCTTGATATTGATCGCCAGCGCGCGATGTTCGAGGCGAAGGCGGAACAGACGTTCGGCTCAAAATCAGCGAGAGTGTTTGCGGACGCCGAAAACGTCGAAGCCGCGATCCGCCGATTCTTCGCGGCTACTTCCGCGAAAGCCGCGCAAACAGATTACTCAAGCGGTGCGACCGCGCTGACGCTGCTCTCAGGCGCGTCGCTTTCGGCAGGCGCTGCGATCGGCCTAATCCTCTCGAACCGTTCAGCCTAGCTCGGCGAGGATCGCCTCCAGCTTCTGGAACCGCGCATCCGGCCCGACATCGCCGACCTCGGCGCAAAACGCGTCAAGCGCCGGCCAGATGCGAACGGCGCGATCAACCTGTGCGTCTGCGCCAGGGCTGTAGAGACCGGCCTGAATAATGAGCGCGGACTCCTCGTAGGCGGCGATGAGGGCGCGCGCTTCCCGGAGCAGCGCGTTCTGGTCGTCGCTCGCCGCTTGCGGGAGGGATCGCGACACGCTTCGGCGCACGTTGACCGCAGGAAAGCGGCCCCGTTCGGCGATCGCGCGATCAAGGACGACGTGTCCGTCAAGAATGCCGCGCGCCATGTCGGCAACAGGTTCGTCCATGTCCGAGCCGGCGACCAATACGGAGAATATCGCCGTGATGTCGCCCTCGCCCTCGACGCCGGGTCCGGCGCGCTCAACGAACGAGGCGATCGCTTGGAACGTCGAAGGCGGATAGGCATGTAGCGACGGCGGCTCGCCGCCGGCGAGCGCAATCTCGCGGTGGGCTTCAGCGAATCGGGTTAGCGAATCGAAAATCAACAGGACATGTCTTCCGTTTGCGCGGAAATACTCGGCGACCGTCATCGCCAACCTTGCGCCTTGGCGTTTGGCGAGCGCCGGTTGGTCGGACGTCGTTGCGATGACGACGGTGCGCGCCATGCCTTGTTCGCCCAGCGCGTTCTCGACGAAGGCGCACACTTCGCGACCGCGCTCGCCGACGAGCGCGATAACGCAGACGTCAGCTTCAACGCGTCGCGCAAGGCTCGCAAGCAGCATCGACTTGCCGACCCCTGATCCGGCGAAAAGGCCGATCCGCTGGCCGCGGCAAAGTGGCAGGAACGCGTCGAATACGGCGTGGCCGGTCGTCATGCGCGCGCCGAGCGGCTTTCTCAGCGCCGCGAGGGGCGGGGGCGCATGCAGATCGAATGATCGGCTTCCCCTGCTCGGCGCCGCGCCGTCGATCCGCCATCCGCGCCAGTCGAGCACCGCGCCGAGCCAATCCTCGCTTGGCCGCACGGTTGAGGATCCAGGGAGCAAAAACGCCTTGTCGCCGGCTGAAACGCCGATCGTCGGCCCGAACGAGTGCGCGACGAGCGACGGGCCGTCGAAGCCCGTCACTTCGGCGAAAAGCGGCTCCGCATCAAGGCGCGCGACGGACACGCGGTCGCCGAGACGGGCAAGGCCCGCAAGACCGGAGATCGTTATTTGATGCCCGCCCGCCTTGCAGATGCGGCCATGCCATTTCGGCTGCAGCGCGGGCTCTAAAGGCTCCAACAAGGAGCATAGGGAGCGGGCCATGGGTTGTCATTCACTTTTGATTCAACTTAAACGCGTATTTGTAGCGAATATGGTTAAGGGGCCGTGAAATGGCAGCTGATCTCAACATTTTTGCGATCGCCGGCGCAAAAGCGCGTCATGCGGTCGAAAGGCAATCCATCATCGCGGAAAACGTCGCCAACGCCGACACGCCCGGCTTTCGAGCCCGCGATCTTGAATCCTTCGAAAAGGCGCTGGGGCGCGTGAAGACGCGGCTTGGCGGGGCGGCCGCGCGGGTGATCATGATTGACAGCCTCGGCATCGCCGCGCCGAACGGGAACACGGTCTCGCTTGAAGATCAGATGATGCGCGCGTCGCAGGCGTCGCGCGATCACGACATCGCCACGACGATTTACGCCAAGTCGATCGCCATGCTTCGCGCGGCGCTTGGCAAAAGCCGATAGGAGCAGGTTATGAATCTCTTCGCCAAGACGTCGGCGACGATCGCCTCGGGCCTGCGCGCTCAAGCCTACCGGCTTCAGCTCTCATCCGAGAATCTCGCCAATGCGGACACCCACGGCTATCGGCGCAAACTGGTTTCCTTCGACGGCGTTCGCGACCGGATCACGGGCGCAAGCTTAGTGCGCGTGAGCAGGGTCTCCCTTGATCCGACGAAGGCGGAGGAGGTTTACGACCCTCAGCACCCCTTCGCCGACGAAAACGGCTACGTCGCGAAGTCAAACGTCAACATGATTCTCGAACTCGCGGACGCGCGCGAGGCGACGCGCAGTTATGAAGCCGGACTCCAGCTGTTCCGCCAGGCGCGGGAAATGTACGCCGGCCTCCTTGAAGTCCTGAAGCGGTGAGCCTCATGAAACTCGAAGCCTTTCAGGCCGCCCATTCCTACGGACTTGCGAAGTCGACGTTGAAGCCGGAAGCGACGGCCGCCCGGGGACCCGCCGCGACCGACGCAGCGTTCGAGGCGCTGCATGCGATGGCCGGCGCGGTCGCCAAGGGCGAGCGGACCGCCATTGATTTCATGACGGGCGGCGCCGATCCTCACTCCGTCGTCGAAGCGCTCGCGGCCGCCGAACTCGCGATCGAAACCGCAACGACCGTTCGCGACAAGGTCGTCGAAGCGTATCAGGAACTTCTACGGATGCCGGTCTGACGCCATGAGCGAGCAGGATGTCGTCGATGCGCTGCGGGCGTTTCTGCTCGCCGGCGTCGTTATGGGAGCGCCGTTAATGATCGCGGCGCTCGTCATTGGCGTCGTGGTCGGTCTTCTCCAGGCGCTGACGTCCATTCAGGAAATGACGCTGACGTTCGCGCCGAAGCTTATCGTGATGCTGATCGTCTTCTGGCTAACCGCCGGGCATATGGGACGTATACTGATCAATCTCTTCAACAGTCAAGTCATCGGCTTTATCGCATCGGGCGGGTGACGGGGATATGACGGCATCGCGCGCCCTTGCGTTCGGCGTCTGGTCAAATTTCATGACTCGCGGCGGCGCCACCGCGGCGATGGCGGTCGGCCTGATGGCGGTGATCGCCATGATGGTGCTGCCGACGCCTCCCGCCATAGTCGACATCGGCCTTACCGTGTCGTTCGCGCTGGCGATCCTCGTCTTCACGCTGACGCTATTCATTGAGCGGCCGCTCGATTTTTCGGCGTTTCCGACGATTCTTCTGGGCACGCTCCTCCTGCGGCTGGCGCTAAACATCTCGTCGACACGGCTGATCATCAGCGAGGGGCATAGGGGGC
>JACADX010000060.1 GCA_013389125.1 Parvularculaceae bacterium
ACCTTCTCGCCCTCGCCCTTCCGGATGGCGGCCCGCAGCGGTTCATAAATGCGCGACGCCATGCGGCCGCAACTCCGAATTTGCCTGCGCCCGCGAAAGCCCGCCCGCAGTCCCTAATGCTTCACCCGTCAGCGCGACCAAGCCCCGCCGCCAGCAGCACGAAGATAAGGAAGCCGAGGCCGATCCGGTAGTAGGCAAAGGGCAACAGACCTTTTTTCGCGACGAACGCCAGAAAAGGCTTGATAATGACGAGGGCCGACAGGAACGAGACGATGAAGCCGACAGCGATGATGGCGGCGCCGTCGGCGCTCAGATGGTCCCGCGCCTTGAAAAGATCGTAGGCGGTCGCCCCGACCATGGTCGGAATCGCCACGAAAAACGAAAACTCCGCCGCAGCCTTGGCCTCGACGCCCATCAGCCGCGCGCCGATGATCGTTGCGCCGGACCGCGAGACGCCGGGGATGAAAGCAAGGCACTGGATGACGCCGATCTTCAGCGCCGTCAGAGGCGGGATCGCCTCAGCATCGGCGAATTTCACCGGAATGTGACGCCGCTCGACGATGATCATGACAAGGCCGCCGAGGATGAGCGCTGCGGCGATGACATTGGCGTGAAAGAAGAGGTCCTTGATGTAGCCGCCGATGAGGAGTCCTAGAATGACCGCCGGACCGAACGCCGCCAATATTCCGTAGGCGAAGCGCCTTGCCGCGGGATCCGAATAGAGGCCGATCGCCTTCGCCCAGAGCCGACGCCAGTAGACAACGCAAACCGCGAGTATTGCGCCGAGCTGGATGACGATCTCGAAGACATGCTCCGGGACCATTTTGACGCCGAAGAACTCGACGGCGAGCACGAGATGCCCGGTCGATGAAACGGGAATGAACTCCGTCAGTCCTTCAAGCAGGCCGAGCAGCACGGCGGCGATGATCAGTCCCTCAATCGCCGTTTCTTCCTCGGAAGGCGCCCCCTCACTCATTGTCGTCTTTCATGGTTCGGCCGCCTGCGAGTGTCGGGCGCCGCGGTTAGACTGGTTCTTGGGGAGAGGCAATCACGGGAGCGGTTAACGCAAGCCTACCACCCGCCGATCCGCGGATAACGCGCAATAACCGCGCCGACACCGTCGATGACGTCATAGGCGCCAAATTGCGCAGCGGTTGCGCAGGCGTGGTTTGGCAGGATCCGCAACAGCCTGCCGATCGGGAACGCTGCGGGATCGACCGCCCCGCCGCCGCGGCGCGCGATGATGCCGTGCTCTTGATTGCAGGATACGACGATGAGATCGCCAATGGGGCGCCCCGCTTCATCGCAGACAAGGCCATAACCATGATCGACCGGGAACGCCGCGGTTCCGCGATCACGCGATAACGCCATCCACCCGCCGTCGGTGATGATCCAGCCCTTTTCGGGCTGGCGGCCGATAACACTGACCAGAACGCTAATCGCAATGTCGTCTACGCCGCAGACCCCGAGCCCAGCCATGACGAGGTCCATGAACATGTAGACGCCGACCCGCACCTCGGTAACGCCGTCAAATCGCGCGCCAAATGTCGCTGTCGGCGTCGACCCGACGCTGACAATCCCCGATTGGGCGCCGTCCGCCTTCAACATCGCCGCGGTGTCGACGACCGCGCGCCTCTCCCTTTCCGCAGCATCCCGGATCGCCGCCTCGCTCCGGCAGGCGTATGAGCCGCCGGCGTGAGTCATGAGGCCGCCAAAGCGCGCGCCGATCGACTGCTGAAGATAGGCCGCGATGTCGCGCGCGGCGGCGGATAGCGGCTTGACGCCCGCCCGATGATCGTCACTGTCGATTTCGATGACGACCGGAATTCGATCGTGCGCGGCCTCGCCTTTCGCTGCGATTGCGCGCGCCGCCTCCAGCGAATCCGCAGTGAGCGTGAGGTCTGCGCCTTTCGCGCGAAGCGCTAGCGCGCGGTCGAGTTTCGCCGGCGTCATGCCGACTGCGTAAAGAATGTTCGCTACGCCATGGTCGAAAGCGTACTCGGCTTCGGCCAGCGTCGAGACGGTGACGCCGACGGCGCCCGGAAGCGCGCGCGCGTAGACATCGCGCGACTTCGCCGTCTTGATATGCGGGCGAAGCGGAACGCCGAAGCCGGCGAGCCTTGCTTTCATGCGGACGATGTTGCGGTCAAGTTTTGCTTCATCAAGAAGCAACGTCGGGGTCTCAAGTTCCGCGAGCGGCCGCACCATCGCTACGTCAGCGCCACCTTGTAAGAGGCCTCCGTCTGCGCCTTGACGTCGTCAAGCGTCACGCCCTCGGCGAGTTCAATAAGCGTCATGCCTTCGCCGCGCTTGACCTCAAAGACGCCAAGATTGGTGATGACGAGATCGACCACGGCCTTGCCGGTAAGCGGCAGCGCGCACTGCTTCAAAAGCTTCGGCTCGCCCGCCTTCGACGCGTGATCCATGACGACAACGACGCGCTTGACGCCGGCGACGAGGTCCATCGCCCCGCCCATGCCCTTGACCATCTTGCCGGGCACCATCCAGTTCGCGAGATCGCCCTTTTCCGAGACTTCCATCGCGCCGAGGATCGAGAGGTCGATGTGCCCTCCGCGGATCATGCCGAACGAATCCGCGGATGAGAAATAGGACGCGCCCAACAACTCTGTGATTGTCTGTTTTCCGGCGTTGATGAGGTCCGCGTCGACCTCATCCTCATAGGGAAACGGCCCCATGCCGAGCATGCCGTTTTCCGACTGCAGCGTGATCGAGACGCCTTTCGGAATGTAGTTGGCGACGAGCGTCGGAATGCCGATGCCGAGATTGACGTAGAAACCGTCCCTCAACTCTTTCGCGGCGCGCTGCGCCAGCTGGTTGCGATCCCATGGCATCAGGCCGACTCCCTTTGACGCACGGTGCGCTGTTCGATGCGTTTTTCGAATTTTCCCTGAACCAGCCGCTGCACGAAGATGCCCGGCGTGTGAACGAAATTCGCGTCGAGCCGCCCGAGCGGAACAATCTCTTCGACTTCTGCGACGGTCGCCTTGCCCGCCGTCGCCATCATCGGATTGAAATTGCGCGCCGTCTTTCGATAGATGAGGTTTCCTTCAGGATCAGCCTTCCACGCCTTTATGATCGAAAGGTCGGCGACGAGCCCGGTTTCAAGGATATAGGTCTCGCCGCCAAAGACTTTGTGCTCTTTTCCCTCGGCGATCACCGTGCCGACACCGGTCTTTGTGTAGAAACCTGGAATTCCGGCGCCGCCGGCGCGGCATCGTTCGGCAAGCGTTCCTTGCGGATTGAATTCCAGCTCAAGCTCGCCCGAGAGATATTGCCGCTCGAACTCTTTGTTCTCGCCGACATAGGACGAAATCATCTTTTTGATCTGGCGGGTGTTAAGGAGCATGCCGAGACCGAATCCGTCGACCCCGGCATTGTTCGAAATCACGGTCAGGTTTTTGACTCCCGAATCGCGGATGGCGAGAATGAGGTTCTCGGGAATGCCGCAAAGGCCGAACCCGCCGGCCATGATCGTCATCCCGTCAAATAAGAGCCCGTCGAGCGCCGTGCGCGCATCCTTGAAAATCTTACCGGTCATGGAGCCTCCAAGCATCGGCGGTCGGAGTTAGCCGAAATGGCGCAGAAGGTCCATGCGCCGCCCCCCGGCGATGAGGATCGGGCGCAGCCGGCCGATTGCGGGCTGCAGACGGCTCGACAAGCGGGAGCGGCACGAAAATTCCGCAAGGGGTCTTAAACGCGAATGATCAGATCGAGAAAGTAGCGCGAAAACGCCGGGTGCCGTCTCACGCCGGCGCTTTCCATATAGGCGCGCAGGATTTCTTCCTGAGGCTCGGGACGACGAAGCTTCATAAGATTCGGGTGCGTGCCGCCGGAGAGTATTCTTGCGTCAACGTCATCGAATGTCAGGTCGAACTCATGAAAACTGACGCCCTGTCCCCATCTCGACAATGCGAGCAGGAGGTCCTCGCGCTTGAGGCCCTTGCGCGCCGCGCGCTCGAGGCTGTCGCGGAAATCGCGTCGCGGCGATTGCGGCGCGACCATCAGCTGCAGATCGAGCGGCAGCATATGGAAGAACGGCATTTGCGACGTGTGGTTGTCGAAATAGACAAGCCGGTTCGGCGTCTCGCAAATGACGATAATTCCGCCTGGACGGACGATTTCCTGCGCCGATCGGAGCGTCTCGAGCCGCTCTTCAAGGGTTTGATGCTCCAGCAATGCGAAGAGCAGCAAAATGTCCGCCTTCTTCGACGCGTGATCGCTGCGGATCGAAGACCATAGATGTTCGGGCCTCACGAGATTGAAATCGGCCTTATTCGAAAGGCCGTGCGCGGCAAGCCGGCGCTTTGCGCCGTCGATAGAGCTCTTTTGGATTTCATAAGCTGTGACGCTGTCCGCGAACTTGGCGAATGCGGCCGTGCTCGATCCCGTTCCGCAGCCGATCTCGACAATGCGCTTGTCCGCGAGCGGGAAATATTGGTTGACCCACGGCACGATGAACTTGATCGTGCGGTCGTGGCGAAGAAAAGTATGGCGATCGATGTCTCGCGCATATAGCGCCTCTCCGCCTTCGGACCATCCCGAAAGTTTGGAGAAGCGGGTTTCAATGACCATCTGGCGAATTTCGGCGACAAGGGCCTTGTCGTCGCGGATGCAGTGCTCGGAGTAAAGCTCAAGTTCGCCCACGACGACCCCTAATCCCGCGCGCCGAAGCCGCGCTCAAGCGCCGGGCGGCAAGGGTTCCGGCGACCGCCGCGACTGCGGCCCCCGGCGCCAAGGACCGATCCCGCAGTGATCGCGACGCGCTTCCCGAAATGACCCGCCGGCACTGGTCAACCATGGACGCGATCCGAATTCAATCAATTGCGCGGCGTGCGAAGATAAATCGGCACGTCAGTTCCCTTGTATCGGCCGATTGCGGCGCGATGGAAGCCATGCGCCTCGGCGACGCGAATCGACGGCGTGTTTTCGTCGTCGATAAGGCAGCAAAAGGTCGCGTCGCGAAACTTTCGCTCGCTCCAACGCAAAGCGGCGCCGACCGCTTCTTTGGCGTAGCACCTCCCGTGCGACGCCGGCGCAAGCATCCAGCCGAATTCCGGCATTCCGTCGAGCGATGGAACAATCTGGCGCTTGAAATCGGCGACGCCGACCTCGCCGATAACGGCACCGGACGTCTTCTCGACGACGAGCCACCAGCCGCAGCCCGTTAGCGACCACAGTCCCTCCATGCGCATGAACTTCATCCACGCTTCTTCGGTCGGAACGGGCGCACGCGTAGTGTAACGCTGCGTTTCCGGCGCCGCCCAAATGGCCGCGTAGGCTGGAAAGTCGGCGATCGTTCGGCCGCGAAGGATCAGGCGTTCGGTCTCAAGCGTCGGGGTCGGCGATGTCATTCGCCCTGCTTTCGCGTGATGTAGGCATCAACTTCGTCGGCGAGAATTTCAAGCGGCAATCCGCCTTGCGCGACGACGACGTCATGAAATTCCCTGATGTCGAATTTCGCGCCGAGCGCTTTTTCAGCTTTTCGGCGCAGCTCCCAGATCGTCATCTCGCCCGTCTTGTACGCCAGCGCCTGGCCCGGCCACGCAATGTACCGATCGACTTCGACCTGCACGTTCTTGAGCGAGAGCGCCGTATTTTCGGCGAGGTAGTCTAGCGCTTGCCGCCGGGTCCAGCCTTTCGCATGAATGCCGGTGTCGATCACGAGCCGGCAGGCGCGCCACATCTCCATCGAAAGGCGCCCGAAATCCTCATAAGGAGATTGATAAACGTCCATTTCGACGCCGAGTTTTTCAGCGTAAAGGCCCCAGCCTTCTCCGAAAGCGTGCGGATAAAACTGCTTGCGGAATTCCGGCGCATTCTCGACTTCATAGGCGAGCGCGCCTTGCAGATGGTGGCCGGGAACGGCCTCATGCAGCGTCAGCGCGGGGAGTTCGTAAAGCGGGCGCTTGTCGAGCGCATAGGTGTTCACCCAATAGCGCCCGCCGCGGTCGCCTCCCGGCGGCGCCGCCACATAACGTCCGCTGGTGTAGTTCGGCGCGATTTCGTCCGGCACCGCTTCGACTGAGTAGGGCTGGCGCGGCAGTTTGCCGAAATAGGCAGGCAGCTTCCCGTCAATCGTTTTCGAGAGAAAGGCCGCCCGCTGCAGGAGCTGTTCCGGCGACTCGGCGTAGAATTGCTTGTCGGTCCGCAGAAATTCGAGAAATGCCGCAAAGTCTCCCTTGAAGCCCGTTTTTTTGATGACGGCGTTCATTTCTTTCCGAATTCGCGACACTTCCTTGACGCCGATTTTGTGGATGGTCTCGGCGGTCGCATCGTCGCGGGTCGTGTAATAGCGAACGAGCGCTTCATAATAGCGTTCTCCGTCCGGAAGCGCATGCGCGCCGATCCGCTCCCTCGCATTCGGGGCGTATTCATCGCGCATGAACTCGAATGCGCGCCTGAACGCCGGGATGACCGCGTCGCGAAGGATAACAATCGCCTCGGCGCGAAGCGCGTCGGCGCGCTTGCCGGTAATCGGCGCCGGAATTCGCCGGAACGGAGCGAAGAGCGGGTGCTCTTCCGGCGCCGAGGTCGCCTGCGCCTCGAATGACGGGAGGATGCCTCCGATAATCTCTTTCGGCTGCGAAAACCCTTCCTTCAGGCCGAGGCGCATGTTTTCAACATTCTGGTCCAGATAGGCGGGATAGGCGGACAGTCTCGCGAGATAGGCGCGGTAATCGGCCTCTGTCTGAAATCGCGCGCTGTCGATCGCGAAGCCGAGGTCCTGATGAAAGCCGTAATCGGACAAGAACGGAATGCGCCAGGTCCGAAACTCGCCAAGCGCGGTCGCGTGCTGAAGGATGAAGCGAAGGAGCGACGCGTTGAGGCGCTCCGATGCGTCGGCGCGTGTAAGATCGATCGCATCGAGGCGGGCAAGAAACGCCTTGGCCTCCTCCAGGCGCCGGGCATGGTCTGCCGGGGCGACCTCTGGCGTGCGGTCGTCATAATCATGGACGCCCGCTGCCGTCGCCGCGAAGGGATTCTCCTCGAGTTCATTCGCCCAGTAATCCGAGAAAAGCCTATCGAGATCGTCCGCGGCTGCAGCAGACGACATTCCCGCGGCTACGGCGACCGCCGCGCCGAAAATCCATCTCATGTCAGGGCCTCCCGTCCGGCGGCGGGACCTTATGCGCATCCGCGGCGGCGAGCCAATCGCCGATGACGGAAGACAAGGAGAAGGACGCACGCCCTCTCCCCCGAGCGGGCGTACGTCCCTCCGGCTCCGACGGTGCGGGTTTCGTTGGGCGACAATCCGCCGCCGGAGCCAAGCGCTGGCTGTGCCGCCCTTGGAGGGCGCCGGCGTCTTTCCGGGCGCAGGGCTGATGTGCGCACCGTCCGCCGGAGGGGTGGCGAATGCGCCAGCGCCCCCAAGTCTTTGTTTTGCTTAAAGAAGAGCGCCCTCGATCTGCTCCTCGCCGAAGCAAATCTGCCATCGCGGAGGACTTCGGTCTGTGATGTACGTCACAAGGAATGCATGATTTCCGGGTCCGCCTGCATTTCGCCGGCTCGTGAACAAGCGTGTTTTCCGTGGACGTGACGACCGCCCCATAAGGTGCAAGCGAACCAGCGCTATTCAAACATTGGAGCTCTTGAAATGATGAAGCGAATGGCCGCCGCTCTTGCCTGCGGCGTCTTTTTCCTCGGCATTCCCGCCTACGCGGAATCCCCCGAGATCTACACGGGACGGTTCAACAATCTGGCCGTCGGCGGCTATGACGCGGTCGCCTATTTCGCTGAGGAAGCCGCCGTCAAAGGCGTCAAAGACTACTCCTACGACTTCAACGGCGCGACCTGGCGCTTTTCATCCGAAGAGAACCTCGAGAAATTCAAGGCGGACCCTGAGTCCTATGCGCCGCAATATGGCGGCTATTGCGCCTGGGCGGTGAGCCAGGGCTACACAGCGCCCGGAAATCCGGAGAACTGGTCGGTTCGCGGCGACAAGCTTTATCTCAATTACAATGACAAGGTGCAGTCGGACTGGCTCAAGGATCCGGACGGGTTCATAAAGAAGGCTGACGCAAACTGGCCCGGCGTCCTGTCGAAATAGGATCCGAGTTCCGGCGCCGCGCCGCCGCTTCATTGACCGATGAAAAGCGCGTCGCGGCCCGTCTGGAACGATGGGGCGGAAAACAGTCGGGCATCCGCGCGAAACTTGCTCTTTATTCGGGTCGCCCGAACTCGATCGGATAGGCGAGAAATCCCCTGAACCGCGCGCGGCCGCCGCGCCGCGCCGCGCCGGCTTTCCGAAAATGAGGCGCGCGCTCGACAAGGCGGCTTATGGCGATGCGGCCCTCGGCGCGCGCGAGCGACATCCCGGCGCACGCGTGAATCCCGCCGCCGAAGGCGAGGTGTCGGTTCGGCGTCCGCCCGATGTCGAGCCTGTCGGGATCATAAAATTGCGCCGGATCCCTGTTTGCCGCGCCGATGCCGAGCGTCACGAGCGCGCCTTCTTCAAGCGCGACGCCGCCGATTTCAAGGCGCTCCGCGACCCGGCGATTGCCGAGCTGGTTTGAGCTCTCAAAACGCAGGAACTCCTCAATTGCGGTTTCGATCAGATGAGGATCGGCGCGAAGCCGGGCGAGCTCATCTGGATGATCGATAAGGGCGGCGACCGCGTTGCCGATGAGATTGGTCGTCGTTTCATGGCCAGCGTTGAGGAGAAAGATGCAGTTCTGGATGAGTTCGACCTCGCTCAGCTTTTCGCCCTCCTCCGTTTCCTCCGCAAGAAGGAGGCCCAAAACCTCGCCCCCAATCAGGCGCCCCTTTCGAAATCGGTCGATATGCGCCTTGAGATAGGCCGAGAATTCCGCGACGGATCTGTTTCCCCAGTCGAGCGCCTCCTCCTTCGGCGCGGGCTCAAGCGCGCCAAGGATCGCCAGCGACCACCCGCGGAGCGGGCCGCGCTCGTCTCGCGGGACGGCGAGCATGTCGCCGATGATCTCGACCGGAAGCTGCGCGGCGAAATCCGAAATGACGTCCATGCCGCCCCTGGCGAGCGCCTTATCAATGAGGCCGTCGACAAGCGCGGCAAAACGCGGCTCAAGCATTCTCACTGCGCGAGGCGTGAAAGCCGGGGCAAGCAGCCGCCGCACGCGCGTGTGGTAGGGCGGGTCATTGAAAACGAGGCTCGTCGTATGG
>JACADX010000179.1 GCA_013389125.1 Parvularculaceae bacterium
ACGACGTCATCGCCGGCCGCGAGGCGTATCTTGCCGGCCGCATGCCCAAGAGGCGATACGCGGATCCGTCCTCGCCGCTCGCCGGGCTGATTTAACTGTCACCGCGCTCGCTTGGCTTCGGCGATGGCGGCCTTGACTTCATCGGGACGAAAACCCGGAATGACTTCGATGAACGCGCCGTCGGCGGAAGCGATGATAAATGTCGGCGTTCCGTCGATGCCCATTTCCTGGCCGGCCCGGCGATCCTTGTCGAAAATCTCGTCGAAGGCGGGGTCCTTCGAGTCGGCTTCGAGGCGCTTGACGTCAAGGCCGACGGCCTTCGCAATCTCCTTGATGCGGGCCTCATTGACGACGCCGTTTTCCCTGAGAAGCGCGAAGTGAAGGTCGGCGTATTTGCCTTGCTTGCGCGCCGCGAGCGCGTAGCGGCTCGCGATCTCGGATTCTTCCCGCAGGATCGGATATTCTCGAAACGCAACTTTGACTGACGCGTCGTTCTTGATGAGATCTTGAACGAAACCGGCGCTCCGCTTGCAGAAACCGCAATGGTAATCGAAGAACTCAATGACCGAGACTTTCGCGGCGCCGACGTTCTTGCCGGCGACAAATCCGCTTTCGTTTGACAGCAGTTCCGGCAAGTATTTTCGCGCCGTGTCTTTGACGTGGTTTTCCGAGTAAAGATTGAGCGCCTCGACGATGATTGCCGGATCCTCGCGAATCGTGTCGCGCACGATCTGCTCAATCGCCGCGCGATCAATATTCGACGGGGTCTGCGGCCTCGACTGCTGCGCGGCGACAAGGTTTGCGGCGACGGCGCCGAAAAACGCGGAGCCAGCAAGCGCGGCGACGATAACAAGGCGCTGTTTCACGAGGCGATTCCCATCTTTTGCGCGTTTTATTGCTTGGCCCGACTCTCTTGCCGGACCCTTAATTGGCTTGAGGGTCCGGGACTTCGTCAGGGCGGCGGTCCGATTCCGGCTTTGGCGCCTCGTCCGTTTCGCGCCCGCCTGCGCCGGTCGCGGGGTCAGATCCAAGGCTCGCGACAATAATGTCGGTCGCCTGACGCCACTCCGGCGAGCCCCTCTTCAGGGCGCTCCTTGCGCGCATCGCAAATTTGGCCGCATCGGGCTTTGCGCCCTCATGATACCGCGACTCGGCCATCGCTAGGTCGGCGAGGGGTTCGTTGTCGAGCGCCCCGTGGGCGCGGGCGAGTTCAAACCAGCCGAACGAGTTGTCAGGCTCCAAGAGCAGCGCCGCCTTCAGATTCTTGACCGCATCGGCGACTTTCGTCGGATCATCGGTTGCGGCTTCGGCGCGTCCGAGATTGATGAGAAGAAGAGCCTTGCCAGGCGCGAGTTCGACCGACTTTCGGTGCGGTTCAATCGATTCCGCAACGCGGCCGTATTCAAACAGCATCTGCCCTTTCAATTCATTGTAGTAGGGATTGTCGGGATGCGCCGCGAGGAGCTTGTCGATTTCCTTTAGCGCGCGCTCGATATCCGCCGACCGGTAATAGGCGACGGCGCGGGCGTATTTTGCGGCGTCCGACTGGTCCGACAAAGGATATTGCCGCAGCGTCACGTTGACGTCCTGCATGAAGCCGCGGATCTTCGCCTGAATGAGCCGCAGCCTCTCGATCTCCTCCGGCGAATCCTTGACCCCGAAATATTTTCCCGCCTTCGCCCGCTCCTCGAGCGCGGTGATCCGCTGCACGGCAAGAGGATGGCTCTGCAGATACGGATTGACCCGCTGGCCGTGTATGAGCTGCTCATTCCGCATTTTCGAGAACGACTCGATCAATCCGTTTCCGGAGCGTCCGATAGCCTCGAGATAGGTGAGCGCCGCCTGGTCCGCCGCCGATTCCTGCCCGCGGCTGTATTTGAGGGCGTTTGCGATTCCGACCGTTTGGCCGAGCCCCAGTATGCCGATGCCGGCGTCGGGCGCGCCGGCGGCGATGGCGCCCGCAGCCAACACAAGACTCAAGAGCATTGGACGCGTCGCCGCAGCCATCATGTCGTCGTAGCGTGCGCTGTGGCCGCCGGCGATGTGTCCCGCTTCGTGGGCGATGACGCCCTGGATCTGGCTTGGCGTGTCGGAAATCGTCAAGAGGCCGGTGTTCACGCCCATGATGAGCCCGCCGGCGAAGGCGTTCAGCGTCTGATCGCCGATGATCAGGATCTGAATTTGCTCGGCGGGAAGTCCCGCCGCACGAAACACCGGCAGCGAGTAATCATCGAGGAACTGTTCAATTTCGGCGTCGCGGAGGACGCTTTGCGCCTGCGCGCCGTTGCACGCCGCAAACGCCAGTACGGCGGTGGCCGCCGCCGTCATCCGTCGCCGCAAATCCCTCACCAAGGAACCCAAACTCAAACCTCCACGCTGATCAAGAATGCCGCCGCGCAGTGGCGGAAATGTGACTTGGCGGGCCTTGCGGTCGATCGCCGTCGATTACCCTCCAAGCGCCCGATTCCACCATCCCTTGCGCGCCGGCTTGGCCGCCTCGACAGGCCGGTCCTCCGCAGCGGGCGGCCTTGATTCCTCCGGGGCGGGAGGCGGTTCTTGGACGAATGCGGCCGCGTCAGCCGAATAGTCCGATTTTTCCTGGCGCGCCGCGCCGCTTGCCGGCTCCATAGAATCCGCGAGGACTTGCGGTGCGTCCTTTTGGAACGGCGCAGCGGCCTCAGGCTCTTTCCACTCATAGGGCTCAGCCGCGATTGACGGTTGTGCGTCATCCAGACCGATATCCGAACCGGCGGCCGGCCCCGCTTCGCCTTCGCGATTGGGATCGCGTTCGTCAGGTCGTCTGCCGCGCCGCCCGCCGCGCCGGCCGCGTCGACGGCGCTTGCGCCCGCGCTCGCTTTCGTCGCCTGACGGGCGGTCAAGACCGCGCTGATCCGGCTGGTAGCTCCGAGCCTCGGCTTCATCTTCATCCGGCACTTTGCCGGACGAAAGTTCGGCATCGCCCTCAAATGCGCCGGCGTCGACGGTCTGCGAATCCTCTGAACGCGCCTCTGATCCGTCGTGCCGGCGTCGGCGTCTGCGCCGGCGTCGACGACCGCCGCGCTCCTCGTCGACAGCGTCGCGAGCGGCGCGTTCAGGGCTGGCGAACTCGTTCGCCCCGAATTCATCGACAGTCTCCTCAGCCAGCGGCTCAATCGTTTCCGTCGTGTCGGCGCGCACGACAACCTGTTGCTCGCCGATCTCTTCGCGCGCTCCCGTCTTTTCGATCTCGAAATTGTCGCCCGCCTTTGCCGGATCGGCTGCGATTTCGATCGTTACGCCATAATCGGTTTCGATCCGGCGCAGCCACTCCCGCTTATGATTGAGGATGTAGAGTGTCACATCGAGCGCGGCCTTGATCTGAATATTGCTGGCTTTGCTCGAGATCGCCTCATTCTCGGCCGAGCGCAGGATACGAAGCGCGGCCATTTCGTGCGATCTCACATTGCCGGCGCCGCCGCATGTCGGGCAAAGATGCGTGGTCCCGTCGACGATGCCGGACCGGCGGCGTTGCCGGGACATCTCCAACAGGCCGAACGGCGAAATACGGCCGAGCTGGATGCGCGCCCGATCGTGACGCAGCGCGTCTTTAAGGCGCTTCTCGACCGCCCGATTGTTGCGACCTTCTTCCATGTCGATAAAGTCGATGACGATAAGGCCGGCAAGGTCGCGCAGTCGGAATTGCCGGGCGGCTTCGTCGGCGGCTTCGAGATTGGTGCGGAGCGCCGTTTGCTCGATATTGCGCTCGCGCGTCGCCTTTCCGGAGTTCACGTCGATCGCTATCAAAGCCTCGGTCTGGTTGATGACGATATAGCCGCCGGACTTCAACCGGACCGTCGGCCGGTACATCGCGTCAAGCTGCGATTCAACGCCGTATTGAAGGAATAACGGCGTCCGCTCCTTATAGGCGCGCACGTTCTTCGCGTGCGACGGCATCAGCATCTTCATGAAGTCTTTCGCTTCGCGGTAGCCGCCGTCGCCCTCAACAAGGACTTCGCCAATATCCTTGTCGTAAAGGTCGCGGATCGCCCGTTTGATGAGGCTCGCCTCCTCATAAATGAGGCAGGGCGCGATCGATTTCAGCGTCAGCGTTCGGATATTTTCCCAAAGGCGGACGAGATAATCGTAATCGCGCTTGATTTCCGCCTTGGTGCGCTTTGCGCCTGCCGTCCTGATAATAAGTCCCATCCCGGTCGGCACGTCGAGACCGTCGACGATGCGACGCAGCCTCTTGCGG
>JACADX010000061.1 GCA_013389125.1 Parvularculaceae bacterium
CGCCGCCGCGCTTGCCGGCGCATGGCAGCTCGACGGCACGGTTGCGGGCTCCCTAAAAGCCGACCAGGCGGCGCGAACGGCGCCCATCGTCACGAACAACCAAAAATTCGGAGCCTCGGCCGGCGCCGTCGGCATCGCCTCGACGACGTTCTGGAGCGCCGTGCCGCCAAGCGATGACACGGCCCTTTCGGCCGCGGCCCCGCCATACGACTACATTCAGGTGACGACGTCCGCCGTCGTCGGGAACACGCTCCTGATGCGCGCGCTCGGCGCCGCGCCGACAGTGACGCTCACCGCGACGGCGGTCGCCCGCAAGGGTCAGGCGGTCTGCCAGGTGACGCCGCTCTTCATGTGCCTGCCCGGCGGCGCCGCTTTCAATGCCTCGAATTTTATCGGTCATCAGGTGCAGATGAAGGCGCCTCAGGGCGGCAGCTGGACAAACGGCAATTGGGGCCTCCTCGATACGCCGGGCGGTTCGCAGAGTTCTCCCGCGCTCGCCAGCATGATCGCCGGCTCGAACGGTTTGCCACAATGCATCGGCGCCTATGTCGATACCAAGCCCGGAAACGTCGCGTCGATTTCGCCGGCGTTCAACGTGCGCCTCGACATGTACGAGAATCTCCCTGGCAATATCAATTATCGAACGACGCCTGGCTATCCGCCCGCTGAGAACGTCGTAAAGGCGCTGATCCGGCAGCAGCCGACCCAGCCCGCGACGGACCAGCGCTGCCGAAACTTCGATCCTGCAAGTCCCGCCGCAAAGATGGGCGAAGATACGGCGTTTGATTCCACGACAAGACTCGGAAACGGCCAGTGGGATTGCGCGACTTACTGGTCGACAAACCACCCAACCGGACCCTCGGCGCCGACCGGGTGCGGCGCGGCGACCTCGACGACCATCAGCCGGTACGAGGTTTATCTGTACGAGGTGACGAACAATGTCATACCAAACACTTGGAATGGCGCGACAGGGGAGGACGGCCGCTCCGGCGCGCCGCCGAACGGAGCGAGCGCGACCGGCTGCTACGCCGGAGGTCCGATTCCGGCGACGCCGACGGCGCTGCAGAACCGTTGGCAGGACAGGCGGATTTTCACGGTCGCAGGCCTTGACTGCACGACCCTTTCGATCAACGGCAATTCGAGCGTCCCCGTCGTGCAGTACCTGACGATGTTCCTGACCGAGCCCGCCATCACGCAAGGCGCGAGCAACGGCGACGTCAAGATGGAGATCGTCGGCTACAGCGCGAATGGCGGCGGCGGACTCGCGCCGATCCAGCTTAGGGAATGGGTGGAGCTCGTCCGGTGAGACGCTTTGGCTTGATCGGGCGATTTCGACGAGACAGCCGCGGCGCTGCGCTCGTGGAGTTCTCGCTCGTCGCGCCGCTCCTCGTCCTCCTCGCCGCCGGTCTTGCGGAATTCGGCGTGATGCTGAACCAGCAGCAGGTCATCACCAAAAGCGTGCGCGATGCGGCGCGTTACGCCGCGCGAACGTCGGTCGCCTTCAAGTCCTGCCCCATCAACACCCAGCCGGAATGGACCCAGCTTGTCACAGACACGCAGAACATCGCTTTGCGCGGCAGCGTCAATCCGACGGCGCCGCTGCTGATTTCGTCGTGGAACAACGCGTCGATGGTAGCCGTCGCCGATTCCTGCGTCTCGGCCGGGACACTCCTTAGTCCGGCCGGCGGCGGCACCAACATTCCGGTCATTACGGTGACAGCGACAGTTCCTTATGCCGGTGTCGGCTTTCTCGGATTTCTCGGCCTCTCGCCGTTCAATTTGACGGCGGCGCATTCGCAGATGTGGACGGGGTTATGATCCGACGTCGATCCTGTCTGTTCGCCCGAAATGACGAAGGCGCGACGCTCGTCGAGTTTTCGCTGATCGCGCCGCTCCTCTTCATGCTGACCTTCGGCATCGTCGATTTCGCCGCTGTCATGTACCAATATCAGGCGCTGAATGCGGCGACGGCCGTCGCCGCGCGCATGGCGGCGACCCGGGGGCCGATTATCACAGGCGTGCCGGATTGCGGGGTCGGCGCTACGGGAACATCCGGCGCCTATTGCAGCACTGCCGCGGCGTCAAAGACCTGGACGCCGCTTGTCTGCGCCGGAACGGCGACGGCGCCGACGCCGGCGACGTCGGGCACCAGTTGCAACACAACGCTGATGAATCGGATCGTCGCGGAAATGCAGCTTTATTACCCGCCGATCACGATCAACAACCTCAACATAGCTTATGGCCCGTCTGGGCTCGGGTTCTTCGGTCTCGGAAAGCCGGTTCCGACCGTCACGGTGACGATCACGGGCGTCAACGCGAGCTTCATCGTGATGGGCGCGTTCGGGCTCAACGCAATCACCCTTCCGCCCTTCACGACGACGTTGCCGGCGGAGGACTTGAGCGGCACATGATCGGCGTTCAATCGCATATGAAGACCCTTGTCGCGGCGGTGCGCTCCCCGGAAACGGCGGCTGAAATCGAAGCCTATTGCGCCGCCGCGACCGATATCGTGAGCGAGATCAAGCTGGTCGACACGTCGATCGCCGATGCGCCGTCAGTCATCAACGGCGGCGCCGACATCGTCGTCATCGAGGCCGGGCGCGCCGGCGGCGCCGACATTGAAGCGCTGGAGCGCCTTTGCGCCTATGTGACGCGCGGCGGCTCCTTCATCGTGATCATGGAAGAGCCGAGCGCGGACGTTGTTCGCCGCCTCTTTCGCGCCGGCGTCACCGATGTCTTGCCGACGCCGGTCGCGCCGATGGAGCTTGTCGCGGCGCTCAACGCCGCCCGCGATCGCGAATTCGCTCGCCGCGCCGCTGCGCCGGTCGCCGCCAAAGGCAGGATCGTCACTGTCGTCAAGACCGCTGGCGGGGTCGGCGCAACGACAATTGCGGCGAACCTCGCCGGCGCCTTCGCCCGGCTGCAGGCGGGACGCGTCGCGCTCGTCGACCTTGACATCCAGTTCGGTCAGGCGGCGACGACGCTCGATCTTCGTCCGAGGATGAACGTCCTTGACGCCGTTCGCGCCGGCGCCCGACTTGACCCGACGCTCCTTGCATCGACGATGCAGGCCCATTCGAGCGGCGTCCTTGTTCTCGGCGCGCCGAGCGAAATCACGCCGCTTGAAGCGATCAACGAGCAGTTCATCGAGCGGCTCTTCGCAACCCTTCGAGCTGTCGCCGCCGTTTCGGTCATCGAGATTCCCGCCGCATGGTCGCAGTGGATCGGCGACGTCCTTGACCGGTCGGATCTCGCGGTTGTCGTCGCTGAGCCGACGGTTCGGAGCGCCGCGGGCGCCGCGCGCATTGCGCAAAGTTTCGTTGACTTCGGGTTGACAAAACTCGGCGTCTACGTGCTCGTCAACAAATACGAAAAGACGATCGAAAACAACGAGCGCGCGAAGCGGATCGCGGAAATCTTCCGGACGAAGCCGGGCGGCGCCGTCCGCCTCGACGCGAAGGCCGCCGCCGAGGCCGGCGATCGCGGGCTGCTCTTCGCCGACGCGGCCGCCAGAACACAGGCGACGAAAGACTTCGAGACCAATGCGCGCAACATCGCGGCGACGCTCGGCATTGAAATTGCGGAAGAAACAGCGCCGGCGCCGCCGCTTGAGCGCATTTTGGCGGGACGGCTCGGGCTCAACAGGGGGCGCAATCCATGAATTTTCGCTTCGCGGATCTTCGCAGCAAACGAACCGCCGATGCGGCGCTCGGAGCGCCGCTGGCGCGAAAAGAGCCGACCGTCGCGGCGCCGCTGTCAGCGCCTCCAGCGCCCCTTTATCAGAGCGGCCGCCATGACGGAACGCAAGACTATCTCGACCTCAAGGTCAGGCTCCACCAGAAGCTTATTGAGGAAATCAACCTCAGCGTCCTTGACCGCGTCGATCGCGGCGATCTGAAGCACGAGATCGGCGGCGCCGTCGCGCGCCTTCTCGCCGACGAAGACAAGCCCCTCAACACGCAAGAACGCGAGCGGATCACGGACGAACTCGTCGACGAACTCATGGGGTACGGGCCCCTGGAGCCGCTGCTCAAGGATGACAGCGTCAACGACATTCTCGTCAACACGCCGCATCAGGTCTATGTCGAGCGCCGGGGAGTTCTTGAAGAGACGAATGTGCGCTTCAAGGACGACGCGCACCTCCTCAGAATCATTGACCGCATCGTCGTCAGGGTCGGTCGGCGGGTCGACGAAGGAACGCCGCTTGTCGATGCGCGCCTTCCCGACGGCAGCCGCGTCAACGCCGTCATTCCGCCGATTGCGCTCGATGGGCCGATGCTCTCGATCCGGAAATTCTCGCGCATACCCTATGATCTTGAGCGCCTCGTCGAAGTCGGCTCCATGACCAAGGCCTGCGCGGACGTCTTGAAGGGCGTCGTCAAATGCCGGCTCAATCTCCTCATTTCCGGCGGCACGGGAACCGGCAAGACGACGCTGCTCAACGCGGTTTCGCGTTACATCGGCGAGAAGGAGCGGATCGTCACGATCGAGGACGCCGCGGAGCTTCAGCTGCAGCAGCGGCATGTCTGCCGCATGGAGACGCGCCCGTCGAACATCGAGGGTCGCGGCGAGATCACGCAGCGCGAGCTCGTCAAGAACGCGCTCCGCATGCGGCCTGACCGCATCATCGTCGGCGAGGTGAGGGGCGGCGAGGCGTTCGACATGATGCAGGCGATGAACACCGGCCATGACGGCTCTATCACGACCGTGCACGCGAACTCGCCGCGCGACGCGCTTTCGCGTCTCGAACAAATGGTCTCAATGGCCAATCTCGATATTCCGACCCGCGCGGTCCGAAATCAGATCGCGAGCGCGCTCGATGTCGTTGTCCAGATCAAGCGCTTCGCCGACGGCGTCCGGCGCATCGTCTCGGTGCAGGAGATCACCGGCATGGAGGGCGAAGTGGTGACGATGCAGGAGATCTTCCGCTTCAAGCAAGACCACATCGACACCGAAGGCCGCGTGATCGGACGGTTCGAGCCGACCGGCGTCCGGCCGCACTTTTATGAGACTTTCCTCGCGAACGGCCTTGAAGCGCCCGAGCTTTTCGCTTCCGGCGCGCAAGGAGGCCGCGCGTGAATTTGACCATCGTCCCGATCGTCCAGGCGATCGCGTTCATCGCGGTCATTCTCGCCGTGGAAGGCCTTTATCTCTTCCTGCGGAGCAACGACCGGCGGGAAAGGGCGGTTAACCGGCGGATGAAAATCGCGGCCGAGCGCAATGAACGCGTCTTGAACCCCGAACTCTTCCGCAAGGCGGTCGAGGGCGGCCGGTTGTCAGCGCTCGTCAGCGGCGTGCTCCCGGGATTCAAGCGGCTCGTGCGGCTCTCCGCCGTCGCGATGACCCCGGCCCAGTATTTCGCGATGATGATCGGCGTCACCGTGGCGATGCTCCTGCTTTCGATCGTAGCGCTTCGCGCGCCGGCGCTTAGCGGGATAATCATTGCGGGCGTTTTCGGATTCGCGCTTCCCTATCTCATCTTGAAAATCCTTGCGGGTCGCCGTGAAAAGAAATTCAACGACCAGCTGCCGACGTCGATCGACATCATGGTGCGCGGCCTGCAGGCGGGTCATCCGGTGCCGGTTGCGATCGAGATGGTCGCCCGCGAGATCGAGGACCCAATCGGTTCCGAGTTCGGTCACGCGCTCGATGAAATGAATTACGGCCAGGACCGCGGCGCGGCGCTTCGGAGCATTTCGACGCGATTCAAGAGTCCGGAGTACCGGTTCCTTGTGTCGTCGATCGAAATGCAGAAGGAGACGGGCGGAAATCTCGCCGAGATTCTTTCAAACCTTTCAAAGGTCATTCGTGAGAGATCGACAATGCGCAAGAAAATCGTCGCGATGTCGGCCGAAGGGCGCATCACCTGCTTCGTCGTCGGCGGGCTGCCGTTCGCGCTCGTGCTCGTCATCATGGCGCTTAATCCATCCTTCTTCACGGATGTCGTCGAGGACGTCCTGTTCTGGCCGATGATCGGCGGCGGATTCATCTTGTGGGCCATCGGCATCACGTGGATCTGGCGCATGGTCAATTTCAAGTTCTAGTTCCCGTGAAGGCGCCCAACATATGACGGAATATCTCGTTCTCGGCGCAGTCTTCGGCGCGGTCGTGCTGATCGTCGTCGGCGCTGCGGGTTTCATCCAGCGCGATCCGGCGCTGCGGCGGATGGCGGGCGCCGGCGGCGCGACCCCGCCCTCAGGCTCGATCTTTTACGAAAAGAAGAAATCGAGAATCCTCGACATGCTGGAGCCTATGCAAAGGCAGCTGGCGCAGAGCGATGCAAAACAGGTCGGCGTGGTTAAAGCGCGCCTCATCCAGGCCGGCCATTATCACCCGTCGAGCGTCGAAATTTACTATACGACCAGAGTGGCGCTCGCGATCGGCCTTGCGGCGTTCGCCTTGTTCGCAATCCTTTTTCTCCTGCCGCCGATTGGTATCAACAGCCTGGTCCTGGTGCTTGGCGGCGCGACGATCGGCTACTACGCCCCCGCGCTCTTTCTCCATTTCAGGATCAAGTCCCGCCAGCAGGCGTTCAAGAACGGCATGCCGGACGCCATGGACATGATTCTTGTCTGCGTCGAAGCGGGCCTTTCGCTCCCGGCGTCGATTAAGCATCTTTGCGACGAATTCGCGGACGCCCACCCGATCATCGCCGAACAGTTCCGCATCGTGACGCTTGAATTCCAGGCCGGCAAAAGCCGCCCGGACGCGCTAGCTTCGCTGGCGAAACGTATGGACGTCCAGGAGGCCCGCACCTTTTCGACGATGATCTCGCAATCTGAGACGCTTGGCACGAGCCTCGCAACGACATTGCGCGTGCTGGCGGACGACATGCGGCGGGACAGGATGCTGAAAGCGGAACAACGGGCGGCGGAATTGCCGGTGAAGATGGCGATCCCGCTCGTGCTTTTCATCTTTCCGGCCTTGTTCTCCGTCATCATGACGCCGCTCATGATCCGCATCGTGCGCGCGCTGGTTTCGGTCACAACCTGAAGGAACCCGTCAATGCCCATCGCGTCGCAAGTCGCGGCCGCCCTCGCATCACGTCTTGCCCGGCCGCTCGCCGCCGCGCTTCTCTGCGCCGGCGCTAATGGCTGCGCCTCTCTCAAGCACATGACGGCCGATTTCGAGAAAAAGTGGGACGATCCGAAATCGATTCTCGCCGAAATGGACATGACGGCGCCAGGAACCCGTGCAACCGACTCCTCCGCTGAAGGGATGGCCGCCTTCAATTCGGGCGACTGCGCCCGCAAACATGACATCATGAATACGGAAGGCGAGAAGGACATGGTTGCGGCGCGAAGGCTCGCCGCGGGCGAGTGCCTCCTCGCCGCCGGCAAGAATGAAGAAGCCGCGAGATTTTTCGGCCTCCTCGCCGAAGAGACGCCCAGCGCCGCCGCGTCGCAAGGCGCCGGCGTCGCGCTCGTGCGCCTTGGCCGGTTCGAGGAAGCGGCGACCGCGCTTGAGATTGCGAGCGCCGCTGATCCGTCCCTTTGGCGCGCCTGGAACGCGCTCGGCGTCGCGCGCGATCATCAAGGGATGAAGCAAGAGGCCTGGGACGCTTTCTCGAAGGCGGCGGAGATCAATCCCTTTGACGGCGCGCCTCTCAACAATCTCGGCGTATCGAAGCTGAAGGCCGGACTCGCCGAGGAGGCAATCGCAGCGTTCATGCAAGCGCTCGAACTCGATGGCGCACGAGAAGCCGCCGAGGCGAATCTACGTCTCGCCTACGCGATGGCCGGCGACTATGCGAATTCGGTGAAGGGGCTTCCCGACAATCGCCGCGTGATCGCGCTCAATAACGCAGGCGTCGCAGCGGCCTCGCGCGGCGACACGACGGAAGCGCGCCGGCTTTTCACGCAGGCGCTCGACGAGAGCCCGCATTTTTACGCTAAGGCCTACAACAACCTTTCCTTGCTGCTCGAATAGTCGGACCCGCCGCGTGATCGAAAGCGCTTACGACTGGCGATGGGTCTTATATGCCCTCCTGGCGGCTGCGGCGGCGTCCGACATTCGATCCTATCGCATTCCAAACGTATTGCCGCTTGCGGTCATCGGCGCGCTTGTTGTCGCCATGATCTTCTCGGCCGCGCCGGCGGAAGATTACGCCGCGGCGGCCGGTTCAGGCCTTATCGGGCTTGGCGTCGGATACGCTTTCTTCCGCTTGCGGCTGATGGGCGGCGGGGACGGCAAGCTCTTTGCGGCGGCGGCGGCCTGGTTCAGCGCGGGGGCGCTGCTCAGCGTCGGTTTTTTTGTTTCACTCGCCGGGATCGCCGTCGCGCTCGCGGCGCTCTTCGCCCGCACGCGCCGCTCCGTCGGGGCCGGAGCGGGCGACGGCGGCGCCTTGAAAGCGGCGCTCAAAACCCGCGTTCCCTATGGCGTCGCAATCGCAATCGGCGTCGTCATCGCCTCCCTCGTTCCGGCGCAGGGGTAAGGCGCAATGAATAGAGCGTCGAGACTTCTTGATCGCGCTGAACAGGCGGCTGCGCTCATTCTTTACGCCTTTCTTGTGCAGCGGATCTGGCCGAACGATCTTTCCGCGGCCTCGCTCGCGCCGGCGCTCGTTCTTCTGTCAGAAGGCGTGATCATTCTTTTCCTTCTTATACGCCGGCCGGCGACCGACATTTCGCTTCGCCCGCAGGACTGGGCTGCGGCGATCGCCGGGACAATTGCGCCGCTCCTCATCGTCAAGTCCGCAGAGCCTTCGAACCTTGCGGTCGGCGCGTTCTTCCTGCTTTTCGGCATGTTCACCCAGCTTTCCGCCAAGCTCAGCCTTCGCAGGAGTTTCGGGCTCGTCGCGGCGAATCGCGGCGTCAAGACCGGAGGCGCTTATCGCTATGTGCGCCATCCCATGTATCTCGGCTACATGATCTCGCATGTCGGCTTCCTCTTGATGTCGCCCACATTCTGGAACTTGGCCGTCTACGCGATCGGCTGGTCCTGCCTCGTTCTTCGGGTCGGCTTCGAGGAGCGACTGCTTTCCGGCGACGCCGACTACCGCGCCTTTAAGGAAAAGGTTCGCTACCGGCTGCTGCCTGGCCTCTATTGACGCCGGCCGGCTGCAAGCCGCTGTAGCGTCAGTCCGGCGGGCCCGGTAAACCTCCGGCGGAAACGCCGGAGTTCGCCGATGCCTGCCTTTCAGTCCGACATTGACGTGCGGTCGGAGGCTTTCGCCGCCAATCGCGCGGCGCATCTGAAACTGATCGAGGAATTCCGCGCGCTTGAACGCAAGATCGTCGAAACCTCGTCGCGCGCGCGAGCGAAGTTTGAAAAGCGGGGCCAGCTTTTGCCGCGGGACCGGCTCGCGCTGCTCCTTGATCGCGGCGCGCCGTTTCTTGAGCTGTCGACGCTTTGCGGCTTCAAGATGCATGACGACGACGGCGACCAGAATATCTCCGGCGGCGGCGGCGTCAGCGGCGTCGGGTTCGTGTCGGGCGTGCGTTGCCTTGTCAGCGCTTCGGATTCGGGCATCAAGGGCGGCGCCGCGACGCCGATGGGCGTGATGAAGGCGCTTCGCGCCCAAGAAATCGCGCTGAAGCAGAAGCTTCCCGTCGTTCAGCTCATCGAAAGCGCGGGCGCCAATCTTTTCCGTCAGTCGGAAATGTTCGTGCCGGGCGGGCGGACCTTCGCCAACCTGGCGCGGCTTTCGGCGGCGGGCTGCCCGGTCATTTCTGTCGTGCACGGATCATCGACGGCGGGCGGCGCTTATCAGACCGGCCTTTCCGACTATGTGGTCGTCGTTCGCGGACGCTCGAAAGTGTTCCTTGCGGGACCGCCGCTCCTTAAGGCCGCGACCGGCGAAATTGCGACCGATGAGGCGCTCGGCGGCGCCGAAATGCATTATCACATCTCGGGAACCGCCGAATATATGGCCGAAAACGACGCCGACGGCGTCCGGATCGCGCGGGAAATCGTCGCCAAG
>JACADX010000208.1 GCA_013389125.1 Parvularculaceae bacterium
AGGGTGCATTGAGCGGAGCGAAATGCACCCTACTCGCTACTCGCTCATGGCGGCTTGGTGCCGTTCTGAATCTTCGGATCCATCACCATCGTTCCGCCGCCGGGCGCGACGAACGCGATCGAAAATTCATCGTCGTTCTGATCGTCTCCCTTATCGACGGCGGCGCCGTTGGAGTCTGAAACACCTGGCGCGCCAAATTCAGCGAAGACCGGCCCCGGCCCGTCCACCTCGCCGAGCCGGGCTGGAACCGTAAACCACAGCGAGTAGCGATAGGTCCTACCGTCGTCATTGGCGTTGAGGACTTCAAGGCGCTTCCGGCTTGCGGCGAGCGCGAAGCCCCCGAACTGCGCCCCGACATAGGGCCCTGTCGGTTCGATCGTCGGACCGCCGCGCGCGTTCTCGACAATCCGCATCGCTTCAGCCGGCGAGCCGGCGAAGGCGACGCCGCGCGACGGGCCGGGCGCGATCGAGAATACGAACCTCACCGGCCCGACGACACAGCGCCCAACGAGAAATCAAGATCGCAATTGGGATTGGCGTACGCGCCCGTGCAACTGACGCGCCAATGATCGCCGGCATTGACGACGAGAAGATCAACGGATGCGGTCGTCGTCGCCTTGACGGCAGGCTGCGCCTGAGCCAGCCCGCCGCTAAGCGCGATCGTCGCTACAGAGAGAGAGAGAGTGAGAGAGTTTATGGTACGGTTCCTTTCGTTGTCTCAATCATCCCATTCACTGCGGCGGTGCGGGCGCCGGCGCAGGCACTGGCGGCTTTCCGCCGTTCTTGATAATCGGATCGATCACTGTCATCGACCCGTCCGAGCGGGCGAGCTGGATCGAATATTCGTACGCCTGCTGATCGTCTTCCTTGTCGACGAAGGAGAGCGTCGCGCTTGAAACGCTTGGCGCGTCGAACTCGGCAGGCCAGTTCGCCTGGCCGAAGACCGGGACCGGCGCCGTCACCGTGCCGGGCGGGATGACAGCGATCGCGACCGCCTGCCACGGGTCCGACGGGAAGGAATAGCCGGCGCTCGTCGCCGAGCTGTCGAGATTGACATTGATCGTGACGTCGCCCGGCGGAAAGCCGGAAAGATCGACATTGCCAGCGGCGTTCAAATTGACGCCGCCGAAGCAACCGCCGCCGGGCGCGCAAGCGCCTTCGCTCACCGCGCCGAAGGCGGGCTGTCCATTCGTCATCGTAATCGTCACATTCACCGATCCGATCGGCGCGGCGTCGGCGACCTCGGCTTCAACCATCGGCTCGGCCGCCGGCTCTTCCGCCGCAACGACTTCCTCGGCCGGCGCGCCCGGCGCCGCTTCCTCAGCTTTCTTGGCGCAGGCGAATACAAGCGTCGCGGCGCTGGCGGCGAGCATTAGACATCTGATCTCTTTTTGCATATCGACCCCCTTTGATCCTTCCCGGCCGACAAACGTTACGCCTTTCGCCGCAGGATTGCACGCGCCGTCATCGGACAGGATTTTGCTGCAATGCGGCGCCTGAAGGTTTTGCCGCAGGGTCTTGGTCTGCTAAGCTTCGCGCTTCTCACTGGCGGGGGCCCGAAGATGAAGCGTGCAATCCTCAGCGCGGCGGCGGCCGCGGTATTTTCGTGCGCATTCGCTCTTGCGCAGTCCGCAAGCGTCGAGGACGGCGGACCGGCGCCGACGCTTGAGGGCGATGCGGCGCCTGATGACGAAGATGTCGCAGGCGCCTCGGCCGACTATTTCGCGCGCGACAAGTTCGCCGTCGAGACGATTGTCTGTCCGTTCAAGGGCGCGATCAAATACAAGCCCGGTGAAATTTCCTGCGGCTTGCTGGCGGTACCCGAAAACCGCGAGAAGTCGCGTTCAAGGACAATCAAGCTGCACTTCGTCAAACTCCATGCGCGCAAACCTGCAAAATGGGATGACAAGGAGAAGGGCGAGTGGAAGAAGCGCGATGATCCAATCATCTATCTGACCGGTGGCCCTGGCGCGCAGGCCGTCGGCTATGTGAAGCGGCTCAAGGACCACGGCGCGCGGGACGTGCGCGACCTTTACATCCTCGAGCAGCGCGGCATCGGGTTTTCGGAGGATTTTTGCCCTAAATTCGGACTCTTTGATCCCTCCGTCGGCAATGTCAGCGACTTCGACGCCTACCAGCGCGCGGGCCTTGCCCAGCTTGAAAATTGCTTCGCGGCGGCAAAGGCCGCGAAGGTCGATCTCGCCGCCTACAACACGATCGAGAATGCGCGCGATGTTGAGGCGCTTCGACGCGCGCTTGGGCTTGCGCAGTGGAACGTCTGGGGAATTTCCTACGGTTCAATCCTGGGCCAGGCCTATATCAAGCAGGACCCCGCAGGCATTCGCGCAGTCGTTCTCGACGCCATCGTGCCGATCGTTCCGGGCGCGCATTTCCAGCGCATCGGCTCGCACTTCCAGCGCGACCTCGATCTCCTCGAAACAGCATGCAAGGAGAACAAGACTTGCGCGCGATCATTTCCGGACTTTCAAGAGCGCTTCAAGGCGGCGATCGTCAAGGCGACGGATTCGCCGATCGAAGTCGACGCGATCGACGCGGAGCTCTTCCCCGCCGGCAAGGGCTGGTTCTTCGGCGATCTCGTCGGGGGGATTCCGTTTACGTCCCTTTACGAACAGGACAATTATCCGACGCTTCCCGCCTTTATCGACGCGTTGTCGCGGACCGTTGAAAAGGCTGACTACAGGGCGTGGCGCATCCTCACCGCCGGCGGTCCCGGCGGCGGAACCCAGATCAGCCAGGGCATGTACAACGCCATCGCCTGCAATGACGGTTGGTGGAGCCAGCTTCACGAGGCGGTCGCTCAGGACAAGGCCGAGCATCCGGAATTGTCCGTGTTCCTCCCGTCGCCCGAACTCATCGACGAGATCGCCGCGCTCTGCAAACGCTACGGCATGAAGCCGCGGCCGGAAGAGCAGTTTGCATCCGTGGTCACCGATCTCCCGACAGTGATCGCCAACGGCGCCATGGATCCGATCACGCCGCCGCCGCTCGCCAAGGCGATCCTTCCCGGGTTCTCGAACGTCACCTATGTCGAATTCCCTTATTCCGGTCACGGGCCGACGCGCTCGCAGAAATGCGGCGGCGAATTTCTGACGAAATTCTTCGATGCCCCGAACGCCAAGGTCGACACCGCCTGCGCCGATAAGATCAAGGCACCGGAATTTTCGGGGCCGCTCTACCGAACGAAAGGCCTTTTGAAGCTCGCCGCTCTCGCCGCTGAAGATGAAAAAAAGGTCGCAGGACCGGCGCTTTGGTTCGGCCTGCCGGCGCTCGTCCTACTCATCGGCCTCGTCGTCTATTTGCTGGCTCCGGTCGCCCGCCTCATCAACCGAAGCGACACGATGCCGACGCTCGGCGCAAGACCGCTCGCCTTTCTGACCGCGCTCCTCGGGGCGACGAGCGTCGGGGGACTAGGCTTTGCCGCCTACCAGACGTTTGAAGCGAACGAACTCCTGCTGCTTGGCGGTCTCCTCGGTTTCGGCCGTTGGTTTGCGATCGCGGGCGTCCTTTCCGGGATTGCAGGCCTTGGCGTTCTCTTTCTCACGGTAAAGGCGCGGGCCCAGAAAGCGCTGCCGATCGGGACGCTGACTGGTCTCCTCGCGACGGGCGCTTCCGGGGCGGCGCTCGCTGCGTTCCTGCTCGTTAACGGCTTCGGCCCGTTTTGAGCCTCGCGCCGATTTCAGGCGGCGGCTTGTATGATTGTTGCATCGGGGTTCCGGGATCAGCTAGGCCTGACCCATGGACGCGCCGACCAGCAATTCGCCGGACGCCGGCCTCGTTAAGAAAGTCGAGCCGGCGGTTCGGCCCGTCAGCGCGCCGCCGCCGATAAGGCTGATTGCGCTCGGCGCGACGGCGCTCGCGGCGGCCTTTCTTTTCCGGGACGCACTCGCCAATTTATGGCGCCGTTGGGGCGAACAGCAGGAACTCTCGCACAGCTATTTCATCCCGCTGATCTCGCTTTATCTCATCTGGATTAACCGAGAGACAGTGAAAAAGAGCGTCGGAGCGCCGTCATTTGTCGGCGTCGCGATTCTCCTTGCGGCGCTGGGGCTATTGCTTCTGGGGCAGCTCACCAGCATCTTTCTCTTACAGCATCTCGGCCTTGTGACGGCGATCGGCGGATTGGCCGCCGCGTTCGGCGGCCCGTCCCTTCTGAGGACGATCGCCGCGCCGACTGCTTTTCTGTTCTTCGCCGTGCCGCCTCCCTATTGGCTGATCACCGTCCTTTCCTGGAAGTTCCAGCAGATGTCGTCGATCCTCGGCGTCGCGATGATCGAAGCGATGGGGATCCCTGTCCACCTCTCCGGCAACATCATCGACCTCGGCGATTATAAGCTGCAGGTCGCGGAAGCGTGCAGCGGGCTGCGCTACCTGTTCCCGTTCCTTTCTCTCGGCGTCATGGCCGCCTATATGTATCGCGGCAGATTCTGGCAGCGGCTCCTCATCGTCGCCGCGACCGTGCCGATCACGGTCCTGATGAACTCCCTCCGAATCGCGGCGACCGGCGCGATGGTTCAAGCTTACGGAGTCGAGCATGCGGAAGGCGCGTTGCATTTCTTTGAAGGCTGGGTCGTCTTTCTCTTTTGCCTTGCCGCCCTCTTCGCCGTAATCGCTCTTTTGGCGCGTCTTTCATCACCGCGCGTCAATCCGATCGACGCGCTGACGACGCCTGACCTTCCGGCGACTGCGCCGAGCCCGAAGCGCGCGCCGCAGGCCGCGGTCATCGGAGCGTCCGCCGCCTGCGTGGTTCTCGCCCTTGCGGCATCGAGCGTCATCACGACGGACGCGCTCATCATGCCGGAACGGAAGGATTTTGACGGCGTCCCCGCGGAATTCGCGGCTTGGGAGAAAACAGTTCGCCCGATCGATCCGACGGTCGCCGAGGTCCTCGGCGCCGACGATTCAATCGTTGTCGACCTGACGACGCCCGAAGGCGATCGGTTCAATCTTTATATGGCCTATCTCAACGCGCAGCGGGACGGAAGGTCCTGGCACAGTCCGCGCCAGTGCATCCCGGGCGGCGGCTGGAAAATTGCGCGTCATGATATCGTCAAGACGAGGAGCGGCGACGGCGGCGCCTTCAGCTACAATCGCATGATTATCGAGAACGGCGACCATCGCCAGCTTGTCTATTACTGGTACGACCAGCGCGGCCGCAAAATCGCGAACGAATTCGTCATGAAGTTCTGGCTCATCGCCGACGCCGTGACGCGAAAGCGCTCCGACGGGGCGATGGTCCGCCTCATAACGCCGATCGGCGACGGCATGTCCGTCGAGGATGCGGACGCGAAGCTCCAAGGCATGGTCGAACTCGTTGAGCGGTTCCTGCCGGCCTATGTGCCGTCCTAATCCGGCGCCGGCGCGATGAAGCTTGCGATCGGCATTCTCGCCCACAATGAGGAAGGCTCGATCGGCGCAACGATCGGCTCGCTCCTGAAGCAGACAGTCATCGCCAATCCGTCGATCGGGAAGGAGATCATCGTCGTCGCCAACGGATGCGCCGACGAAACCGCGGCGGTCGCGGAGGGCGCGCTTTCCGAACTCGCTGGCGCTGCGAACTGCTCCGCCCGCGTCGTCGACGTTGCTGCCGCCGGAAAGGCGAACGCCTGGAACGTCTTCGTTCATGAAGCGAGCGCGAAGGACGCCGACTTTTTCGTCCTTCTTGACGCTGACATCGAGTTCGGATCGTTCGATGCGATCGAACGTCTTGTCGATCATCTTGTGAAGGAGCCGGACATCCTCATCGCGCCGGACCAGCCGGTGAAAAGGTTTTCCGAGCGCGGCGGCCCTTTAGGCGCGCTGATCCGCGCGCTGCAAAAGACCGGCAGCGACGACGATCATGCGTTGTCAGGCCAGCTCTACGCCGCGCGGGCGGCGGCGCTGCGGTCGGTCGTCATGCCCATCGGGGTCGTCGTCGAGGACGGGTTTCTTCGCGCCATGACGCTGACGAAAGGATTTACTCAACCTGAGAAACTCTCGCTCATCCGCCGTGCGCCAGGCGTCCGCCACTTCTACAAGCCGTACGAATCGCTGAACTCGATCTATCGCTACGAACGCCGGCAGGCGGTCGGCACGACGATAAATCGCTTCCTCTATGACGAATTTCGGCAATGGCGCGCGGCCGGATTGGACGTCACCGAAGAAATAAGACGCCGGAACGCCGCTAATCCTGCCTGGCTGGAAGCGCTCGTCGCGGAGCGGGTGAAGAAATCCCCTCCCATCGCGGTTCCTAAAAATTACGTGCTGCGCCGCGTTCGCCGACGCGACAACTGGTCGATCGGAAATCTCGCCAAGGCGCCATTGATCGCCGCCGCCCTGCTTTACGATCTTGTCGTCGCGGCGGATGCTTCGGTACGGCTGCGCCGCCGCGCCGCGGACGGCGCGCGATGGGATTCGATCCGCAAGGCCGCGAACACGAAATGAAAGCGCCCCCTTTCGGGGGCGCATTATTGGCGCGAGAGCGCACGCAAGACTTTTTCTAATCCTCTTCCGTTTCTTCTTCGGCGTCTTCCGCTTCTTCGTCGGCGCTGTCGCGCGGACGCTCCGGCTTCAGCTTCACGACGCCGACGCGATCGCTGTATTGCGTCTCGCTTGAGCCTTTCGGACGCGCGCCGAATATGACGCCGCCCATGGTGGAGCCTTCTTTCACGTCGATTGACGCCGTTGCATCGCCGTTCTCATCGGCGCGAACCGTTTTCGACTTCTTCAGCGCGCCGGGCTCGGCGCCGGAATAAAAGGTCACATCCGCCCCAGGCTTGGCCTTCGCCGTCACCTTGACGCTGTCGCCTTCCTTCACAAACTCACGGTCGACGACGAGCCGCGCTTCCGGATACGCGCCAACCGGGCGCGCATAGGATTTCGAAGGCTTTAGCTGATAGGGCGCGTGCGCGGTTCCGATTGCGCTTCCCGCCTCCGACGCGCCGATCCCTTGTCCGGCGGCGTAACCTTCCCAAACGGGCGCCGGCGTCGGCGGCGCATAGCGCGGCTCGATCGAGGCGACCGGAGCGACCACGGGCTTCTTGATCGCCATGCCCGGCGTCGGGTCAGACCAGTAGACTTCGGGGTTGAGCGTCGTCAGCGACGATTCCGAGATGTTCAGCTTTTGTGCGATCGTTTCGAGCGTATCGCCGTCCTCGACGATGTAGATATCCGCGAGCGCATCTTTCATCGCTAGGGTTCCGCTCGGCGACAGCGTTCCGCCTGGAATTTCGATGACGGCGCCCGGCGCCGAATAGCTCACATTCTTGATGTCCGGATTGTAGTCGACGAGCATTTCGAGCGGGATGTCGCACAGATTGGCGACGTCAATCAGCGACTCGCTGGCGGACGCCTCGACATAGCGCTCGCAGCGGCCGTCAAGCTTTTCAGCTTCTTCTTCCGTATACCGCGCATGGGCGCGGCGGGCGCCTTCGATGCCGGCGTAGGATACGATTTCGTATGGGGTCCCGTTCTGCGACGTCTGTTCCGGCGCATAAAGGTGCGCGAAATGATCGGCGCGATCGGGCTGCGGCGCGCCAGTATAAAGCGCCGCGGCGTAAGGGTCGCCTGCGGCCTGCCGCTCCGGACTGTAGGCGCAGCCGGCGATCATCAGGGCGGCGATGGAGCCGCCGGCGACGACGAGGGTTTTAACTGACATCTGGCGCTCCCCTGAGACCGTTTCTGGGCGTTGCATGGCTCATATTAACCATTTTCCAGCGCGGGCGCATCCCGCCCTTGGGTCGTTTCGTCATCCATAAATATTACCAACATGTAATGTTTTGCCGCCGTTCTGGCGGCGCCGACGCATGGAAAAAGAGACGCGAGGCGGAACGCGAGCCCTCCATGCGCGCGCTTTTCATCCTTCTGGCGCTTTCTTGTCCGGCGGCGGCTGAAACCGGCGAGCCGGGCCCGCGTTTCGACCTGCGAGAGGAACGCGCGGGCGGCGTGACGACGATCGCCGTCTTGAACCGCGCCACCGGCGCTTTCGCTGTCGCCTCGGGTCAGGCGGATCTCGACCTGCTTGCCGGCGACGCGGCGATGGAAGCACTCAGGACCATTCTTGGCGGCGACGCCCTTGATCGAGCGCCGTCTGACCGGAGCCGCGGGATCGTCGTTCACAAAATGGATTACGATGAGGACAAGAGCGACCCCCTCTCCGAAAACGAGGTGCGCCTCGTCAGGCGCCATGCTCGCGATGACCTGGATGAGGGCGAGCTTCCCGGCGGCGGCGGCTTTGCGCCGGACGGCGGTCATTTGCTCGCCGAAGACGGCGAAAGCGCGCGCAGGGACATACGGATTCTCGGGACCGACCGGCGCGAGGCCCTGAAGTTCATCGACGCGGCCGAAGGTCTCGACGCTGACGAAAAGGCCGCCATGAAGGCCGCAATCGGCGTCGCCGAATAGGAACGCCGCGCCTTGCGCGCGCTTCCCGACTTGGCGCAGGAAAGACGCTGATGGAGCCGGTTCTTCAGACTTTCCTGACGGCGTTCGTGACGCTCTTTATCGTCATCGACCCGATCCTCGTCACGCCGATCTTCGCTTCGCTGACGAAGGACGAGACGCCGCGCGCGCGTCTTCGCATCGCGTTCATGGCGGCGGTCTATTCGATCGTCATCCTTTCAATCTTCGGGTTCGCCGGAAACGCGGTGCTGCATCACATGGGCGTCACCTTGCCGGCGTTTCGCGCCGCCATGGGCATAATCCTCTTCATCATGGGCTTTCGCATGTTCTTCGACCCGGACAGCGAAACGCAGGCGAAGACGCCGGGCCCTAAAGCCTCGGCGCGCGAGAACATCGCCTTCTTTCCGCTCGCCATCCCGATGCTTGCAGGACCCGGCGCAATTGCGACGATCATGCTTCTGATGGGGCCCGGCGCCAGCGTCATCGAGAAGTCTTCGGCGCTTACCGCTTCCGTCATCGTTCTCGCCGTCGGCGTCTTGATGATGGCGTTCGCAAGCCGGATCGGCGACGCGCTCGGACGCACCGGCATGAACGCGATCACGCGCATTCTCGGCATGCTGCTGATGGCGTTGTCGACGCAATACGTGTTCGACGGCGTTCGGGTCGGCGTCCTTGAACGGGTTGCCGCCTGATTGGCGAGATCAGGGGTCCGCTTCCCCGCCGCCGTCGCCGACAGCAATGCGCGCTCAGCGCGGATTTCTTCTCGGATCGCCGGCCTCGGGTCCGCGGCCGATCGAGTGATACTGAAAGCCGAGTTCGGTCATCTGGGCCGGACGATAAACGTTGCGGAGATCGACGAAGATCGGCGCCTTGAGGAGGTCCTTCGCGCGACGCAGATCAAGCGCTCTGAACTCGTCCCATTCGGTCAGCAGCGCCACCGCGTCGGCGCCGTCCATCGCGTGATAAGGGCCGTCGCAATAGAAAACGTCCTTGAGGTGCTTCTTCGCCTCCTCCATGCCGGCCGGGTCGAAGGCGCGAATCTTCGCACCCGCCGCCTGCAAAGCAGGGATGATGTCGATCGAAGGGCTGTCGCGCATGTCGTCGGTGTTCGGCTTGAAGGTGAGGCCGAGAATGGCGATCGACTTGCCCTTGACCGACCCGCCGCAGGCCGCGATGACGCGCTCGGCCATCTGGCGCTTGCGCCGCGCATTGATCTCGACGACGGCCTCGACGATCTTCGTCGGCGCGCCGGCGGCCTGCGCCGTCCTTACGAGCGCCAACGTATCCTTCGGGAAGCACGAGCCGCCGTAGCCGGGGCCCGCATGCAGGAACTTCGAGCCGATCCGTCCGTCAAGGCCGATGCCGCGCGCGACCTCCTGAACGTTCGCCCCGACCCGTTCGCAAAGATCCGCCATCTCGTTGATGAAGGTGATCTTCGTCGCGAGGAACGCGTTCGCTGCGTATTTGATGAGCTCTGACGTCGCGCGGTTGGTGAAAACGATCGGCGTTTCATTGATGAAGAGCGGGCGATAAAGCTCGCGCATCACCTCGCGGGCGCGCTCGTCCTCGGCGCCGACGACAATCCGGTCGGGGCGCTTGAAGTCCTCGATCGCCGCGCCTTCGCGCAGGAACTCCGGGTTCGACACGACGGAAAAATCCGCATCCGGACGAACGCGGCGGATGATAGTCTCGACCTCCGCGCCGGTTCCGACCGGCACCGTCGACTTCGTCACGACGACGGTGAAGCCGTTCATGGCGGCGGCGATCTCCTCCGCGGCCGCGTAGACATAGGTGAGATCCGCAAACCCGTCGCCGCGCCGCGAGGGCGTGCCGACGGCGATGAAGACCGCTTCGGCGTCCGGCGTCGCCGCCTTGAGGTCGGTGGTGAAGGCGAGCCGGCCCGCCGCGACGTTCTCCGCGACAAGCGCGTCAAGACCGGGCTCGAAAATCGGGATCTCGCCGTGCTCGAGGCGCTTGATCTTGCCGGCGTCCTTGTCGACGCAAATGACGTTGTGGCCGAAATGCGCAAAACAGGCGCCCGACACGAGACCGACATAACCGGTTCCGACGATGGCGACGCGCATGAACTTCCCCTCTGGTTAACGACGGCCGCTCGAAACGGCGCGATCGCGATGCAATGCCCGCGCCGCGGGGCGCCCTTTACCCTCAATAGGCGTTCTTTGGGAAGAGCACGGCGGCGAAGGTCAAGACCATGATCTTGAAATCGAACCACAAGGACCAGTTGTCGATATATTCAAGATCGAACTTCACCCGGTCGGCCATTTTTTCCGTTTCGGACGTTTCGCCGCGGAAGCCGTTCACCTGCGCCCAGCCGGTCATTCCGGGCTTCACCTTGTGGCGGCCCGAATAGTTCTCGATCATCTGCGCGTACTGATGATTGTGCGCGAGCGCGTGCGGACGCGGACCGACGAGCGACATGTCGCCTTTTAGGACGTTGAAGATCTGCGGCAATTCGTCGAGGCTGTAACGCCTCAAAAAGGCGCCGAGACGCGTGACGCGGGGGTCTTCGCGCTTCGCCTGCTCGATCGTCGCGCCGTCCTCCTGGACCGTCATGGTGCGGAATTTGTAGATGCGGAACACCTTGTGGTTGAATCCGTGGCGTTGCTGCGTGAAGAGGATCGGCCCCTTGCCCTCGAGCCTGATCGCGATCGCGATCGCGAGAAGCAGCGGCGACAGCGCGAGGAACGCCGGAACGCCGACGGCGTAATCCTCGATCGTCTTCAAGACGCCGCCCCACCCCTCAAGCGGGCGCCGATAGAGCGTCAGCAATGGAGCGCCGCCGATCCTGATCACTTCGCCGCCGGTGTGATCGAGCCAGTGCGCGTTCGGACAGATCGCAAGGCCGACCGGAAGCGTCGAAAGGCGATTGACGAGCGAGGCCATCGCCTCCTTCGAAAGCTTCGGCATGGCGATGACGACGTCGTCGATTTCACCGGCGCGCGCGGCGCGTTCGAGCGCTCTGAGGTCGCCGACCGCCGGGTAGCCGAACCCGCTCGAAGCGTCTTCAGGTCCAGCCGAGAAAACGCCGACGATCGAGATCGCGCGCTCGGGCTTTGCGGCGTGCTCGGCGAAGCGGCTGCCGATCTCATTGGCGCCGACAATGGCGATCCGGCGAGAGAACACGCCGCCTTCGCGCACCGCGCGGCGCAGCACCGCAGCCGCGACGACGCGCGCCAGCACCAAGGAGACGGCGACGACGGCCGTCCACGCAAACAGCCAGAACCGCGAAAAATGCTCGGAGACTTTCAGCGCGAAGCCGAAAGCGATGAGGCCGAGAACGATCAGCGCCCAGCGCGCGATGACGGCGCGCATCGCCCGGCTCGACGAAAGCAGCGCGTCGAACTCGTAAAAGCCGTCGCGCCGCAAGAGCGCGGTAAGGCCGGTCGCGCCGACGATGCCGGCCGCGCCGAAACGCTGAACGTCGGTCGGAATGACGAGAACGTAATGGTGATAAACATAGGCGACGAGGACCGATGCGGCCGTCACCATCACGAAATCGGAGAATTGGACGAGATCGCCGTATACCGCCCTTGAAAAGGGGGAGCGGCGGCTGATTTCCGTCGCCGTCAACTCATCGACGTAGCCCGGAGCTTCACTCACCCCATAACCGGCGCCGGAACGCCGCTCCTCTACAACCGGCACTTGAGCCCGCGAGGACCTATCACGGGCCGGGCAAACAATCAGTAACTCTAACGGCTTGCGGGCTAATATTTTCGCAATGCAGCACGATAGGCAAGGCCCATCCGGTCGTCTATGGCCTCGGGCTTGCTGCAAGCCTTGTGCGAGCGGCGATGCTCCAAGGGCCGGGCGGATTGTCCGGCGCGCAGGTGTGCCATGGCGAAACAATATGCCGCGTTTCATGTTTCGTGGCGCGACTCGAAAAAGCGGCCGATCCTTTTTGAAGGCGATGAGGCGCTTGGCCGCGCCGCCGCCGACGCGCTTGAATTGAAGCTCAATGAGCTCGCCGAAGAAGGCTGGATCATCGACAAGGTGATACCAGCGTCTGGCTTGACCCCGCGCCAGAGCGCCGCCTTTACCATCATCGCATTCAAGTAATCGCCGCTCATGATCCTCGATTTGTCTCGTCCGGATGACGCCCGCCTCCTCGACGGCATGGTCGCGCTCGCGCTTGAAGCGGGGCGCCTTGCGATGACGATCTATGACAGCGACTTCGCGGTCGAAGCGAAAGGCGACGCCTCGCCGGTCACCGAAGCCGATCGTCTCGGCGAAGAGGTCATTGTCGCGGGTCTCCATCGCCTCGCCCCGGAAATTCCCGTGCTCGCCGAAGAAGCGGCGAGCGGCGGCCGGATTCCGGCGCTCGGGGATGCGTTCTTTCTCGTCGACCCGCTCGACGGTACGAAGGAATTCGTGACGAGGACGGGAGAATTCACGGTCAATATCGCGCTCGTGCGCAATGGCGCCCCGGCGCTCGGCGTCGTCTACGCGCCGGCGATTGGAAAGCTTTATCGGGGCGGCGCCGGATTGGGCGCTGCGCTCGCGATCGTCAAAGACGGCGTCGCCGGCGCGCCGGCTTCGATCCGCGCGAGGCGGGCGCCCGAACGCGGGCTCATCGCCGTCGCGAGCCGCAGTCACCGCGGACCCGAGACCGACGCCTATCTTGAAACGCTCGATGTCGCGGATTTCGCCGCGGCGGGCTCGTCCTTGAAATTCTGCCTTATCGCCGAAGGCCTCGCCGACGTTTATCCGCGCCTTGGCCGAACCATGGAGTGGGATACCGGCGCCGGCCAGGCGGTCCTGGAGGCGGCCGGCGGCCGCGTCGTCGTTTTTGGGAGCGATGCGCCGCTTTCTTACGGCAAGCGCGATCGCGGTTTCGACAATCCGCATTTCATCGCCTGGGGAGCGTGACGGGTTGAGGGTCCGGAGTTCAGCCTTCGGGCGTGCGGCGGCGGGGCGCCCTTCCGCGCCGCCGCGCGCGGGATATTTCGGCCTTTCATGCGGGTCGCAGGCGCAATGGCGCCGTTCGTCCGCGGCTGAAAGGCGCCTATCCGGCGCCCGCCGATCGTCGCCGGCGATATGCGGCGACGCTTGCGCGGCGCCGCGCGCAGGCCGCAGCAGCCGGCCGGCCTCATATCAATCGCCGGTCCCAAATCTGAATTCCCAAATTCCAAATCCCAAATCCCAGATCCCAAATCCCAGATCCCTCATCCCTCGTCGCTTCGCCGACGCCGCACCTTGCCTCGACCGGCGACGATCCTAAGGCCCTTCGGAGGGAGGGGGATAAAGCGGGGGATAACC
>JACADX010000157.1 GCA_013389125.1 Parvularculaceae bacterium
ACCCAGTCGATGTCAGGAAGCTCTTCGACGGCGGGCGGGCCAAGTCCTGTCTCCGCCAGGAGCGCCATCAGCGCGTCGATGCGCGGGCGTTCCATGAAATAGGCTTCGAGCCTCCACGCGGCGTCTTCGCGCGCGTCATCGTCCTTTGTCAGGCTCACCGCGCCCGCCGGAGGATAAAGAACTTCGGTCAGGAGCAGGCCGGCGCGATCCAGCGCCGCGTGCGAACCCAAGAAGACGGCTTTGAATGCGGGCATCGCGGATTCAGGCTGACGCGAGAAATGAATCGACGACCTTCTTGTCGCCCGAATGGTCGAAATGAACAGTGACTTTCTGGCCTTCCGCCGCGACGACCCGTCCGTATCCGAATTTCTGATGAAAGACGCGCGCGCCGATCGCGAATTTCGCGGCGCCGGCGCCGACTGAAACCTCGCGCGCGCTTCCTTCGATCATCGGCGGCGACGGCGATGCGCGACCCGCCGCGGCGCGCGCGCGCTTCCAGCCCGGATTGTCGTAATAGGCGTCATCGTCGACGCGCGCGGCGTCAAAACGCGAATGGCTCGGAAATCCCGCCGCCGACTTGCCGTAAAGGCCGGGCCGGGAAACGACTTCGACATCGCGCTCAGGGAGCTCGTCGACGAACCGCGAGGCGAGCGCGGTCTGCCAGCGGCCGTACATCTGGCGGTTCGCCGCGAAGGAAATCCGGCAGCTTTCGCGCGCCCGCGTAATGCCGACATAGGCGAGGCGGCGCTCCTCTTCGAGCGCGGCCGCGCCGCCTTCATCGAGCGAACGCTGCGACGGGAAGACGCCTTCCTCCCATCCGGGAAGGAAGACGACGGGAAACTCGAGTCCCTTCGCCGCGTGCAACGTCATCAGCCAGACAGCGCCCGCCTCGTCGGCCTCATTTCGATCGGCGACAAGCGCGACATGGTCGAGATAGGCTGCGAGCGTCTCAAACTCGGAAACCGCCTGAACGACCTCCTTTAGATTGTCGAGCTTCGAATCCGCCTTGGCGGATTTGTTGTTCCTCCAGTAATCCGTATAGCCGGACTCTTCGAGCACAAGCTCGGTCAGATCGCGAGGACCGAGATGTTCGCTCTCGCGCGTCCAGCGGTCGACCATTTCGACGAATTTGCGCAGCGCGCCTTTCGCCGCCGCGCCGAGCTCTTCCGATTCAAGGAGCGCGCGGCTCGCAGCCATCATCGAGGCGCCTCGCCGGCGCGCCAGGGCGTTAATCGTCTGCATCGTCTGTCCGCCGAGCTTTCGCGCCGGCTTGTTGGCGATGCGGTCGAAAGCAAGATCATCGTCGGACGAGCGGACAAGGCGCAGATAAGCGACCGCGTCGCGAACCTCCTCGCGCTCGTAAAAGCGGGGGCCGCCGACGACGCGATAGGAAAGGCCGAGCGTGTTGAACCGCTCTTCGAAAGCGCGCATCTGGAACGACGCGCGGACGAGGACCGCCATGTCGGAGAGGGAGCGGCCCTTCGCCTGTTCGCTTTCGATATCCTCGCCGATGAGCCGCGCTTCCTCCTCGCCGTCCCAGACGCCGCGGACCTTGACGAGTTCGCCGCCTTCCTGATCGGTCCACAAGGTCTTGCAGAGCCGCGATTTGTTGGCGGCGATGAGCCCCGAGGCTGCGGCGAGAATGGACGGCGTCGAGCGGTAGTTGCGCTCAAGCCGGATGACCTTGGCGCCCGGAAAATCCTTTTCAAATCGCAGTATGTTTTCAACCTCGGCGCCGCGCCAGCCGTAGATCGACTGATCGTCGTCGCCGACGCAGCAGATGTTCCGGCGCTTCTGCGCGAGGAGGCGGAGCCAGAGATACTGGGCGACGTTGGTGTCCTGATATTCGTCGACCAGCATATAGCGGAAGCGGTCCTGATACTGCGCGAGAATGTCGGGATGCGTTCCGAAAATCGTCAGATTGTGGATGAGAAGATCGCCGAAATCCGCCGCGTTGAGCGTACGAAGCCGCTCCTGATAGTCCCGATAAAGACTGATCGCCTTGCCGTCGGCGAATTTCCAGCCCTCGTTCGCGGGAACCTTGTCGGGCGTCAGCCCGCGGTTCTTCCAGGCGTCGATCGCGTAGGCGAGGCCGCGTCCCGACCAGCGCTTTTCGTCGAGCCCCGCCGCCTCGATCACTTGCTTGGCGAGCCGCGCCTGGTCGTCGGCGTCGAGAATCGTGAAGGGCGACTTGAGGCCGACGATCTCGGCGTGGCGGCGCAGGATTTGCGCGCCGATCGAGTGGAAGGTGCCGAGCCATTGCAGGCCTTCGACCCGCTCGCCGATGATCGCGCCGATTCGCTCTTTCATCTCGCGGGCGGCCTTGTTGGTGAAGGTGACGGCGAGGAGCTGATAGGGCTGCGCCTTGCCGGTGAAGAGAAGGTGCGCAAGGCGCGTCGTCAGCGCCCGCGTCTTGCCGGTGCCGGCGCCGGCAAGGACGAGGACCGGCCCCTCGGTCGCAAGGACCGCCGCCCGCTGCTCATCGTTAAGGCCCTCGAGATAGGCGGGGGCGCCGCCAAAAGGCGAAGCCGCCTCGGCGAGGCCGGCCATTGCGCGCTCCGAGATCGAGGGTCCAGCGGTCATCGTCCGACCCTACTCACACGAGAACGATTCTGGAACAAGGTTGTCGGATCCTGAGCGGCCGGGTCAAATCTTGCCGCCGAGCCCTTCTGGTCCCGCCGCGTCGAAAAACCTGGCGCCCGCGAGGTCGCCCCTTTGATAGTCTCGCGGCGGCCAAACCAACGGAGGATCGCGTGGCGGGAAAATTCGAACTCTTCAAGGACAAGAAAGGCGAGTTCCGGTTTCGCCTCAGGTCCGCAAACGGCGAGGTCATCCTTGCGAGCGAAGGCTACAGGGACCGGGCCGGCGCGCTTGGCGGCGTCGAGGCGGTCAAGAAGAATTCCGACCTCCTCGCGCGGTTCGAACGCCTGACCTCCGCGTCCGGCAAGCCCTATTTCACCATCAAGGCTGCCAACCATGAGGTCATTGGAACTTCGGAACAGTATCAATCCGAGGAGGCGCGCGACAACGGGATCAAGAGCGTCATGGCGACGGCAAAGCTCGCCGCGATCGACGATCAGACCGCTTGAGCGTCATGGCGCCGGCGGTTCAGTCGGCGCCCGCCTCTTGCGCCGAACGGGTGACGAGATCGCCGTCCTTGCCGACTTCAAATCCGGCGACTTTCCGGATCTTCTCAAGAACGTCGGCGCAGCCGGTTTTGACATAGGCGAGGTCGTCAACGAGAAACTGCACGACGTCGCCGCCGTTCTCGACGCGCCGGACCATCACCTCGACGCTCGACGCCGAGTCCTTGAGGAAGAATCCGCCGACCATGACGCGCCAGCGGAAGGCGTCCTGCGTCCATGCGAATTTGACCGTCGCTTTTCCGGCCGGCGAGCCGTCCGCCTTTTTCGCGCGCAATGTCGCCCTGAAAATTTCGCCCTCGCGCCCGCCCGGCGGATAGATCGACATCATGATGGCGCAGACCGGCTCTTTGAATGCGACCTTGAGCGGCTCGCGCCAATCGTCGCGGTAATAGCCGGCGAAGGAGCCTGACGGCGGACGAATGTAGGTGCACAGACTGTCATAAGCGAAGTGGCGCTCGCCGTCGCAGATCTGCCATTCAAGCCCCTTGCTGAAGCTGACGCCGTAGGTCGACTGGTACTGGTTGCGAATGGCGCGCCGATGCGCGCCGGGCGGCGGTTCGAACGTCATGACGGTGAACCGCGGATCGAGCTTGACGTCCGTCGCGCCGATATTGGCGACGGCCCGGGTCTTGGTCGCCGGATTCGTGTCGCCGTCGGGGTCGGGGCCGTAACCGTTCTCGTTTTGCTGCGCTCCGGCGGCGTTCGCCGCCAGCGATAGCGCCGCGATCGCCAGACTCTTTTTCAACATCGCAGTTCCCCGCATCCATGCCCCCGATCCGACGCCGTCAATCTAGCTTTTCGGCGCCGATCCGGCAAATATGCGAAAGCCGCGCAATTTCAGTCACTTGCCCGCGTCAATTCGATCGGGCCGCGCAAATTCGTCCCACATGCGAAGCACCGGGGTCGGCTGCGCGTAATGGCCGTCAATCCATGGCGCGTTGGGTTTGATTTCGCCGATGCTCTCATAATTGGCGATGATCGCGCCCGGAAAGGCGTCGATCAGTTTCCGGTTCACCGATCGCGCCGCATCGGCGCCGTCCGCGCCCCAATGATAGGCTTCCCACCAGCGCAGGAACGCCTCGGACTTCGTCAACTGCCGCGGCGGAAGGAGATGGCTTCCGCCTTCATAGGCGCCGAGGAAACGGCTGCCGGCTTTTGCGGCGACGGCCCGATGCTCGGCCCAGCGCGCGGCGATCCACGCCGCCGTCAGCTTCTTGTCGGCGCCGCCATTCTTAAGATGCGCCGAGATGCGCGCGGCGAGCGCGTCCGGATCCTTCCGGAGCGCGTCAAGCCAGAGCGGCGCATAAACGTCAGGCTCGTCAGAGCCGAAGAGCGCCGTGCCGAGCGCATTGAAATTTCCATAATAGTTTGTGACCGCGACGCCGGTTTTCGGGAGGAGGGACTTCGGCTCGGCGCCGAGAAGCCGAAGATAGGCGGCAAGTCCGTCGAGCGCCTGCTTGGTGCGCCATGGATTGGCGGTGTGGCTCGCGACCACATAGACGATGTTCGGGCGCACCTTGCGCGAAGCGAACTCCTTCTCGAGCGCGACCATGAAGCGCGCGGTCAAGGCGCCGTAGCCGTGGCCGATCTTCCACTCGGGATCGAGCCCGCGCGCGATTCCGATCGCGTAATTGCTCGAGACCGCGAAGCCGCCGGCGAGGTTCCAGATCTCGTTGCCGATCTCGACATAGAGCGGGCGCTCGCGCGGATAGCCCGAAGCGAGATAGCGGTCGGCGAATTCTCTTGCGAAGACCTCCCACTCGCCGCTTGCCAGGGTTTCTTTGGCGTGATCGGCGGTCACCGCCTTGAAGCGTTCGAAATCGAGCCGCGTCGGCTTGTCCTTGCGGCGCAGCGACGGGTCCGCAGGGCTGATCGGGGCGCCGATTTCGGGCGGGATCGTCAGCCAGATCGCGACGTCGGCTTTGACCCCAAGGTCGAACAAGATCTCATAGGGCGCGCTGAAATAAGGCGGCTCCGGCCACGAGATCGTCGCCCGCTGGCCCCAGGGTTCGTCCATCGTCGCAATCTGGTCGAAGCGGCGCACCTGGCTGTTGTTCGTCGACTGAATGTCCATGGTGCGCGCGATGTCGTAGCGGCGGACATAGTCGATGAAAGCCGGGTTCCAGATCTCGCCGCGGTCGAGGAGCGCGCGGTATTTCTTGCGGTAAAGCCGCACGCCGCCGAAGCCGTCGCCGATCGCCGCAAAACGCAAGCCGCCCTCGGAGACCTGATGCGGCTTCAGCCGGTAGGTGACGCTGTTGCCGGTCCGCTCGCCCGGCGCCTTCTCCTCCCAGCGGCTCATGAAGCCGCGCGCCTCGCCCCGCCAGTCGAGCACGTAAGCGTCGGCGTAATAGTCCCTGAATTTCTGCGCGCCCGGGAAAAAGACGCCCGCCGCGGCGTGCGCCGCGGACCGGCCCTTCTTCGTCGGCATGAAGGTCGCCGGGTCAAGATAGCCGGCGCGGATCGCCTCCGCTCCTTCAAGCTTCTCGCGCGCGCCGGTCTCGAATTTCCAGTCCGCGCTGCGCGTCTGCGCCATGTTGATGAACGGCTCTTCGAGGTTGAACGGCGCGGAAAAGCCGAGGCCGAGCAGCAATTGATGGCTGCGAGCGGGCGCAGCCTTCCTTTCCGCCGCATCGCCGGATAGCGACGCCGAAGCGAGCATCGCCGCCGCCGCGAGCGCCAGGACCCGAACCGCCGAAACGCCGCCCAACAAAGCCTCCACGAGTTGTCGCCTAACCGCGCTCGAGGGCAGAATTAGGGTGCGCCGGCGATCATGGCCATAAGCAGGGCTTTTAATTCTGCTCAGCGTGAGCATATATCGCGCGCCGCGCCGACACGAGAGGAGAAAGCGTGCTCTTGACGATGATGAAGGCGAAGATCCATCGCGCTCGCCTCACGATGACCGACCTTCATTACGAAGGCTCGATCGCGATCGACGAGGATATCCTCGATATGGCGAACATCCTTCCCCATGAGCAGGTCGCGGTCTGGAACGTGACCAACGGCGCGCGCCTTGTCACCTATGCGCTCCCGGCCAAACGGGGCTCCAGGGAGTTCATGCTCAACGGCGCGGCAGCCCGCCACGCCGCCGTCGGCGATGTCGTGATCATCGCCGCCTTTGCGCAGATGACCCCGGAAGACGCGAAAGGGTTCAAGCCGACTGTCGTCCTGATGGGCGAGGGGAACACGGTTGAGCGCCGGCTGTGACCGCTTCGTCCCCTTAAAGCCTTCGCCGCCTTGACGCCGCGCGCGGCGGCAAGCCTCAATGACGGACCGACAAGGGGATATTATGCGCGTCATGCGATACGCCGCCGCCTCATTCCTTTTTGCCGCCGCCGCCTGCGCGAGCGCGCCGGAGCCCGCCGCGACGGCGGAAGACCGCATTCGCGCCGATGTCGCCTTTCTCGCCGACGATCAAAGAACGGGGCGCGAACCTGGAACGAAGGGCTACGACGCCGCCGCCGATTATGTCGTCAAGCGCATGAAGGCCGCCGGCCTCAAACCGGCGAGCAAGGCCGGCTGGCGCCAGGACGTGCCGATGCGGTCATCCGTGCGCGTCATCGACGCGGCGCGATTTTCGGTTTCATCCGCGTCAGGAGCCTTTGACCTCGCGCACCTTGACGACTTCCTGCTCGCCAGAGCCTTCGACGCGCCGTCGATCAGCGTTTCGGGGCCGCTCGTTTACGTCGGCTACGGCGTCGTCGCGCCGGAGGACGGCGTCGACGATTACCGGGGCCTTGATGTCGCCGGAAAGATCGTCGTCGCCTTTGACGGCGCGCCGCCGGCGATGAATACGGAAAAGCGCGCCTATTACAGCAGCGGCGACGTGAAGCGGCGGACGGCGGAGGCGCGCGGCGCAATCGGTTTCGTCAGCATCATGACGAAGGCGCAGGCCGAGAAGGACGACTGGGACCGCTATCGGGCGCGCGCTCTGAACGCCGTCATGGCGTGGCTCCGGCCTGACGGTTCGCCCCATTCGGCCGCGCCCGGCGTAAAGGCCGTCGCCTCTTTGAGCGCGCCCGGCGCTGAAAAGCTCTTCGTCGGCGAGCGCGCGGACTATGCCGCGCTGCAGGCGGCGGAAGCCGCAGGCGAAGGCGCGCCGGAGGGGTTTGCGCTTTCGAAAACGGCGACGCTCGCCGGCGCTTACGATCTTTCGGATCTCGCCAGCGCCAACGTGATCGGCGTCATCGAAGGCGCGGATCCGTCGATCCGCGACGAAGTCATTCTGCTGACGGCGCATCTTGATCATATCGGCGTTTCGAGAAGCGCGAAGCCCGGAGAAGATGCGATCAACAACGGCGCGCTCGACAACGCCGGCGGCGTTGCGACGCTGATTGAAGCGGCGCGTTTGTTCGTCGCGAACGGGGAGAGGCCGCGCCGCACGATCGCTTTTGTCGCGCTGACCGGCGAAGAAACCGGACTGCTCGGCTCCGACTATCTTGCGCGCTATCCCGCCTTCGGCGGCAAGAAGGTCGTCGCCAACATCAATCTCGACATGCCGATCGCGCTTTATCCGTTTACGGATGTCATCGCTTTCGGCGCGGAGCGCTCCTCTCTCGGACCTGTCGTCGCCGAGGCGGCGGCGTCGATGGGGCTCGCGCTTTCGCCGGACCCGATGCCCGAAGAAAACATCTTCATCCGCTCCGACCATTACAGTTTCGTCAAACAAGGCGCCCCGGCGGTCTTTCTCGTGCCGGGCTTTGCGAACGGCGGGGCGGCGGCGTTCGAGGCCTTCCTGAAGGACCGCTATCATCGGCCGAGCGACGACGTCGCGCAGCCGATCGACTACGCGGCCCTCGCGCGCTTCACCGAACTCAATGTCAAAATCGCGCGCGCGCTCGCGAACGGGGACGAGACGCCGGCATGGATCGAGGGCGACTTCTTCGGCGAGATGTTCGCGCGGTAGCGCGCCGGCCCTAGCGCCGGTTCAGCGGAACGTATGGCCGCTTTGCGGCGCCGGTGTAGATCTGGCGCGGCCGGCCGATTTTCTGGCTGTCGTCCTCGACCATTTCGGTCCACTGCGCGACCCAGCCGACGGTGC